>JBDTOH010000235.1:0-8515 GCA_039933355.1 Gemmatimonadota bacterium
AGTTTAGCTGAGTCGCTGGCTCGCATGTCGGGTCTGGAGGTCAACCGCGCGCTGCTTTCGCGGCGCCGGGACACCCGCACCCAGACCGCGCTCACGCCGGAGGAGCGCGAAGCGAACCTGCGCGGGGCCTTTCAAGCCACTCGGTGGGTTCCGCGCCGGGTCGTCCTGGTCGACGATGTGTTCACGACCGGTTCGACGTTGGTGTCGGCGGCGCAGGCGCTCCGGGCCGCCGGTGTACAAGAGGTTGCGGCAATCACATTCGCTCGCGCTGAGCGGCCGCTCGCGGCGGCCGGCGCGACCATTGGTTCCATCGTTCGGAGTAGATCATGACCATTCGGGTGGCTATCAACGGCTTCGGCCGGATCGGGCGCAACGTAGTTCGGGCGGCAGTCGCCGCGGGGGTGACCGACGTCGAATTCGTCGCGGTAAACGATCTCACCGACACCAAGACGCTGGCTCACCTGCTCAAATACGACTCGGTGCACGGCCGTTTTCAGGGTACCGTCGAGCCCGAACCGGACGGGATTCACGTCAACGGCAAGACCATCAAGGTGCTGTCCCAGAAGGATCCGGCCGCGCTGCCCTGGAAAGCGTTAGGGGTCGACTACGTGCTCGAGTCGACCGGGCACTTTACCGATCGGGACGGTGCGGCGAAGCATCTCGCGGCGGGCGCCAAGAAGGTCGTGATCTCCGCACCGGGCAAGAACGAGGACATCACGCTGGTCTACGGCGTCAATCACACCAGCTACGACCCGGCCAAGCACCACGTCATCTCGAATGCGAGCTGCACGACAAACTGCCTGGTTCCGGTGGTCAAGGTGATCCGGGACACGTTCGGGTTCGTCCGCGGGTTCATGACGACGGTGCATTCTTACACGAACGACCAGCAGATCCTCGATCTTCCGCACAAAGATCTCCGCCGGGCCCGCGCCGCAGCCCTCTCGATCATCCCGACTACCACGGGCGCCGCAAAGGCCACCGCGCTGGTCATTCCGGAGGTCAAGGGCAAGATCGACGGGATCGCGCTCCGAGTGCCGACCTCGGACGTCTCACTCGTGGACCTCACCTGCGTCGTCGAAAAATCCACGACGATCGCCGCCGTCAACGCGGCGTTTCAGGCGGCCGCGGACGGCCCGCTCAAGGGCGTGCTTGCGGTCAGCAACGAGCCGCTGGTGTCGATCGACTACGTCGGCAACCAGATGTCGAGCACGGTGGACGCGCTGTCGACCAACGTCATTGACGGAACGATGGTGCATGTGTCGTCGTGGTACGATAACGAGATGGGGTATTCCGCCCGGTGTGTCGATCTCCTTCGCTACCTGGGGAATCACGCGTGATATGAAACGAAGTCTGGCGTCGCTCGACGCCGCCCGTCTCGACGGGCAACGGGCGCTGGTGCGGGTCGACTTCAACTGTCCGGTGAAGGACGGGGTCGTCACCGACGATACCCGGATTCGCGCCTCCCTTCCTACCATCAAGTTCCTCCGCGAGAAGGGCGCCCGCGTGGTGTTGTTATCGCACTTCGGGCGACCGAAGGGCAGGCCCGATCCGCAGTATTCGCTCAAGCCTTGCGCCCGCGCGCTCGAGAAGCTGCTCGGCGCGCCGGTGACGTTCCTAGAGGATCCGGTCGTGGACGCCGCGGCCCAGGCGGTCCGCCGCCTTCCACGGGGCTCGGTCGCGGTCGGCGAGAACACCCGGTTCTATCCGGGCGAGGAGACCAACGACGCCGCGCTGGCACAGCAATTCGCCGCGTTAGGCGATTTCTACGTGAACGACGCCTTCGGCTCGGCCCATCGCGCGCACGCGAGCACGGAGGCGGTCGCGCACCTGCTCAAGCCCGCGGTCGCCGGCTTCCTGATGGAGCGCGAGCTCACCCATCTCGGCCGCGCGCTCACCGACCCCAAGCGCCCGTTCCTCGCGATCCTCGGCGGGGCGAAGGTGTCCGGCAAGATCGACCTGATCGAAGCCCTCCTGCCCAAGGCCGACGCGATTCTGATCGGCGGAGCGATGGCCTGCACGTTCTTCAAGGCGATGGGACTCGAGACCGGCAACTCGCTGGTCGAGCCGGATCGGATCGAGATGGCGAAGGATCTGCTCGCGCGGGCAGGCGACAAACTCGTGCTGCCACAAGGCGCTGTGATCGCGCCCGACCTCAAGCCGGGCATCACTACCATCACGGTCAAGCGCGATCGGATTCCACCCGGGTTCTCCATGTTCGACATCGATCCGGCCTCGGTCCGGGATTTTGCAAACCGGATCGTGAAGGCCGGGACCGTGATCTGGAACGGTCCGATGGGCGTGTTTGAAACGCCGCCGTTCGATCAAGGCACCCGCGGCATCGCCCGGGCGATGGCCGACGCGACGCAACAGGGCACGATCACAATCGTGGGCGGCGGGGACTCCGCGGCCGCGATCAGCCAGGCCGGCCTCGCCGACAAGGTGACCCACGTGTCGACCGGCGGCGGCGCGACGCTCGAGTTTCTCGAGGGCAAGGTGTTGCCCGGAGTCGCGGCGCTGGACGACGCCTGACAGCCATGATCTTCGCCGCCAATTGGAAGATGCACCTCGCGCCGGACGAAGCGCGGTCGTATGCGCATCGTTTCCTCGACGGCTTCTCACCGCGGGCCGGGTCACACTATTGGTTTTTCCCGCCCGCCGTTAGCCTCGAAGCAACGGCCCTCGCCTTCCGCGGGTTACCGGAAATTCGGGTCGGCGCGCAGGACGTCTACTGGGAGCCCAAAGGCGCATTCACCGGCGCGACATCGGTGCCGCTCGCGGCGGGAGCCGGCGCGGCGATCGCTCTCGTCGGTCATTCGGAGCGGCGGCACGTATTCGGTGAGACCGATCTGGACACCGCGCGAAAAGTCCGCGCACTGCTTGCCGGATCGATGACGCCGCTCCTCTGCGTCGGGGAAAAGCTCGAGGAACGGGAGAGCGGCGCCACCGAAGCGGTTGTGCTTCGCCAGGTTGGCGCTGTGGCCGACGGCCTCGACCCCGCCGCGCTCGACCAGATCGTGATCGCGTATGAGCCGGTCTGGGCAATCGGGACGGGCAAGAACGCGACGCCGCAGGATGCGGCTGCCGTTCATCGGACGATTCGGCGGGACCTGCGCTCTCGCGGTGCCAAGTCGCCGCGGATTCTCTACGGGGGGAGCGTCAACCTCGCGAATGCCGACACGCTCCTGGCTGAGGAGGAGATCAACGGTGTGCTGGTCGGGGGGGCGAGTCTCGATCCCGACGGCTGGCGCAGGCTGATAGAACTCGGCAGTCGGAAGTAGGAAGTCGGAAGGCGGGAAAACCCCGCGGGCAGGGTCGGTGTTGCGACTTCCGATTTCCGACTTCCGATTTCCGCCCTCAATTGACCCAACCCCCACGACGGATTACACTTAGCGCCATGCTCTACAACTTCATTCTGACGCTGCTCATCATCGACGGGCTCCTCCTGGCCACCGTCGTTCTCCTACAGGCCGGTCAGGGCGGCGGCCTCGCTTCGCTGGGCGGCGGCACAACCGACCTAGTGATGGGTGGCCGACAGGCCGTGACCATCCTCCATACTGGAGCGTGGTGGACCGGTGGGCTCTTCTTGCTCCTCTCGCTGATCCTCTCGGTGCTCGCAACCAACCGCAGCGCCGGTGTCAGCGACGTCCAGCAGAAGCTCCAGAGCCAGCCTACAGCGCCGGCCCCGATTGGCGAGGCGCCGATCCTGAATCAGCCGCCCGCCGGTGCCAAACCGCCCGCAGGCACGAAGCCGCCCGCCGCGATCCCGGCGCCTGCGCCCGCACCGCTACCACCGGCATCGACCAAGTAAGGGATGAAGCAGATTCCTCTTTCGAACGGGGCGCCCCGATGACGGAGCGCCCCGCTTTCGTGGTGCTCGAGGATGGAACCTGGTATCGCGGGACCGCGCGCCATGACGTTCCCGCCGCGTTCGGCGAGGTGGTCTTCACCACGAACCTAACGGGCTACCAGGAGACCTTCACCGATCCGAGCTACCTCGGTCAGATCGTTGTGATGACCGCGCCAATGATCGGGAACTACGGCGTGAATCCCGGAGATCTCGAGTCGTCGAGGCCCCGAGTGTCCGGCGTGGTGGTTCGCGAGCTCTCGCGCTCGTACTCGAACTGGCGGGCGACCGGCGCGCTCGACGAGTGGCTCGCGCAGTACGGAGTGCCGGTGCTCGAGGGCGTGGACACGCGCCGCCTCACGCGACACATCCGAGAACGCGGCGCCATGCGCGGCGTCATCGCGCTCGGCGATGAGCCGTCCGATGCGCTCAGAGCCGAGCTGCTGGCGTCGCCATCGATGGAAGGCCTCGATCTCGCGTCCAAGGCCGGCACCCGCGCGATCCATCGCGAAGGAAACGGCTCTCGTCGGGTCGTTGCGCTCGACTTCGGGATGAAGCAGAACATCGTCCGCATGCTGGCCGCTACTGACTGCAAGGTGACGGTGATGCCGTGCGACGCCACGCCGGCCGAGGTGCTCGCGGAGAAGCCGGACGGCCTCTTTCTCTCCAACGGTCCGGGGGACCCCGCAACGCTCGGCTATGCCATCGACAACATCCGGGAGCTCGCGTCGAGCGGCCTGCCGACGTTCGGTATCTGCCTGGGGCATCAGCTGTTAGGATGGGCTTTCGGCGGTCACACCGTCAAGCTTCCGTATGGCCATCGGGGCGGGAACCACCCGGTTCGGGATCTCGAGACCGGCCGAGTTCTCATCACCGCGCAGAATCACGGGTTCGCGGTAGCGGGGGAGGCGGGTGGGGTGGCGGGTGCTCCTGATCTGGAAGTGACTCACCTCAACCTGAATGACGGCACGGTGGAGGGGATTCGGCATCGCCAGCTCCCGATGTTCGCCGTTCAGTATCATCCGGAGGCCTCGCCCGGCCCGCATGACGCCTTCGCTCACTTCCAGGACTTCCTGGATCTGATGGCGGGGGCGGGACGCCGTTAGGACACTAACCCCTTGACAGACAATAGGTAAGCTCATACCATAAGGTCCGGAACGTAGCTCTCCTAGGGGAGGAGAACGCCGGTTCGGTGACCCGTTTTGGGGGGAGCATGACGAAGGCGGATCTCGTCGAGCAGGTTACAGCGGCCATGGCGCGCACCGCCGGCCCGCTGATTTCGAAGAAAGATTGCGCTCGAGTTGTTGACGCGTTCCTGGAGGCCATCAAGCTGGCGCTCAAGGAGCAGCACAACATCGAGGTGCGCGGGTTCGGCACCTTCAAGATTCGGCGCCGCAAAACCCGCATGGCGCGCAATCCCCGCACCGGAGATCCCGTCGAAGTGGCCGCTCGGCCGGTCCCGGTCTTCAAGCCCAGCAAGGAGTTACGGGCCCTGGTGGCCGAGGACCACGACACCATGCTCGGCATCAAGGTTGAGGACGAAGACACGGACGACTGACGTCCGAAATGAGCCCGGTATGGGCTGGTAACGCGGGGCGGAGTCGATTCGATTCGGCGCCGCCTCGTTGTGTTTCGAGGATTTCAGAAAGACATTTCCGGTATGCCCCTCGCCCATTCCGTCGCAGGCTCGGTTCGAGTGCTCCTTTTCGCTCGCTACGCCGATCTGCTCGGTCTTGCCACCGCGGACCTCCCAATCGAGGCCGCGTTATCGGTGAACGCCGTGATCGACTACTTGCGGGGTCTGCCCGGCGGCGAGCATCTCCCCGCAGTGCCCGTCGTCGCGGTCAATCATCGCCAAGTGCGCGGAGATCATCGGCTTGCACCCGGCGATGAGGTTGCGCTTCTCCCGCCGATGGCAGGCGGTTGAGGGCGATGTCCTTTCTTTCCACTGAGCCACTCGATCCGGCCTCGCTGTTCGAACGGGTCCTCGCCTCCAGCCGGGGTGCGGTGACCTCCTTCCTCGGCGTCGTGCGAGATCATCACGCCGGGCGCCGCGTCACCGAGCTCGACTACTCGGCCTACGGTCCGATGGCGGAAGCGGAGTGCGCCTCGATCGTCGCCGAGGCCGAGGCCGCGTGGCCGGTTTCGGTGGCACTCGCCCACCGGATCGGGCGGCTCGCGATTGGGGACCTGGCCGTCGCCGTGGTGGTTGCGGGCGATCACCGCGATGAGGCCTTTGCCGCGTGCCGCTCCGTGATCGAGGCAGTGAAGCGCCGGGTGCCGATCTGGAAACGAGAGCGATACGAGGACGGGACCGAGGCCTGGGTCGATCCGACGGCGGCCTCCGGCGCGGCGCCGGTCGCCGAAGGGCGCCTAACGTCATGACGCCGCTCGATCGGTTCGCGCGGCCGCTCGGCTCGCTCCGGCTTTCGGTGACCGACCGGTGCAACATGCGGTGCGGCTACTGCATGCCCCACGACGAATACGTCTGGCTTCCCAAAGCCTCGATCCTCTCGTTTGAGGAGCTCACCCGGCTGGCCGGTCTGTTCGGCCGGCTCGGCGCGAACAAGGTTCGCCTGACCGGCGGCGAGCCGCTGCTCCGGCACGATCTCCCCGCGCTGATCTCGATGCTGAGCGCGATTCCGGGCCGGCGCGATCTCGCGATGACGACCAACGGCATTCTGCTCGAGAGCGCCGCGATCGCGCTCAAGGATGCCGGGCTCCTTCGGGTGACTGTGAGCCTGGACACCCTCCGGCCCGAGCGGATGGAGCGTTATGCGAAGAGCAAGCGGCACGCCGATGTCCTCCGGGGCATTGCCGCCGCGGCGGGCGCGGGTTTCGAGCGCCTCAAGCTCAACAGCGTGGTGATCCGGGGCTATAACGACGACGAGGTGCTCGACCTCTTGGAGTTCGCAAAGGAGCGGCGGGCCGAGATCCGATTCATCGAGTACATGGACGTGGGGGGGGCGACCGGATGGTCGATGACGGATGTGGTGAGCCGGGCTGAGCTGCTCGAGCTGATCGGAGCGCGTCACGGGCGGATCGAACCGATGTCGAATCTCGAGCATCCCGCCGCGCCCGCCGAGCGATTCCGGCTGGCCGATGGAACGACCTTCGGCATCATCGCGTCGACCACCGCGCCGTTTTGCCGCGCCTGCGATCGCAGCCGGATCACGGCGGACGGCACCTGGTACCTCTGTCTCTATGCGGACGGCGGCATCGATCTCAGGGAGCCGCTCCGTCAGGGATGGACGGACGAGCAGCTCCTCGATCTGATCACGTCTACGTGGGAAGCGCGCACGGACCGCGGGGCCGAAGCGCGGCTCGCGGCTCCCGGCCGCTCGGCGCTGTACCCGCTCGAGGGCCTCCGCGCCGACCCGCGGCGCGAGATGCATACCCGGGGCGGCTGAGCAGCTCCGGCCTCGTTCCTCTCCTTCGGCGCGCCCTCATGTCTCTGCATATCGCCCTGATTCAGCCCCAGATCCCGCCTAACACGGGCAACATCGCCCGGCTCTGTGCCGCGACTGATACGAGCCTCCATCTGATCGAACCGATGGGGTTCCGGATCGACGACGCCGAAGTGAAGCGGGCCGGGCTCGATTACTGGGAGCACGTCGATCTCTGGCAGCACCCCGACTGGTTCGCGTTTCGGGACGCGATGGCCCGGGAGCGGTGCCTCTACTTCTCGGCGCGGGCGACGAAGCCCTACTGGGAGGCCGTCTTCAAGCCTAACAGCTGCCTCGTGTTCGGAAGCGAGACGGAGGGAATGCCGGAGCGGATCCTCGACAAACACCCCGAGGAGTGCTTCACGATCCCGATGTCGTCGGGCAAAGTTCGGAGTCTCAACCTGGCCACCGCGGCCGGCGTCGTGTTGTACGAGGCGCTGAGACAGCTCGGGACCCCGGCGACGCGACCGGCGCCGGATCAGCGTCATGCTCGGGAACGAGGTCCGCGGCGCGGCGACGACCGATCCGGACGGAACCGAGACCGCCGGTAGAGCGCCGGCGCGCGCTCAGGCCCAGATGTCATCCCGAGCGCACGATCTCCTTCGGCGCGCTCGGACGGCGCGACCGAGATCCGGGCTGCGCCCGCAGTGACCGCGAGCGGCCTGGGATCAGGACGTCGCATTCACCCATTCGAGGAACTCATCATGCGACATCGGGCTCTCGCCGGCTCGTTGCTGGCCATCACCGCAGCCGGAACCCTCGCGTGCTCCAAACCGGCGTCGTCAGCGCCGCCAGAGCCGGACGTCCAGGCCGCGCTCCAGAGCCTCGTCGACAGCCTCGTGGCACAGAACAAGGATGTTCCCGGGGCGGCGCTCCACGTCGAGGCTCCGCGGCTCAAGCTCTCGTGGACCGGGGTCGCGGGTTACTCGGACCCCAAGATCAAGGCGCCGCTTGCGCCGACCGCCACGTTCCGAATGGCGAGCAACACCAAGACCTATACCGCCGCGGCGATTCTCCGTCTGTGGGAGCAGGGCAAGCTCGGCCTCGATGATCCGATGTCGAAGCACCTGCCGCCGGAGCTCGTGAAGCTCGTGAAGGGAGGCAAGTATGCCGCGGAGCAGATCACGATCCGCCATCTCCTCAGCCATTCGAGCGGGCTCTACGACTGGGGGACCGATTCGGCCTATGGCGCGAAGACCGTCGTCCTGGCGCATCTCGTGCCGAT
>JBDTOH010000236.1:0-8499 GCA_039933355.1 Gemmatimonadota bacterium
ACACGTCCGCCGGGGGTACCGTCAGCCGCGCCGCGATGTAATTGAGGGCGCCCTCGCTGATCCAGCCGACCCTCGCCTGGACCGCGTGGAGCGCCGGCAGCAGCAGGTGCCGCTGGGCGCGCGCCTGGTGACCGCCGGCCGCAGTATGAGCGTCGCGCGGCTGGCGCTCGCCGCCGTCCCAGCCCCCAGCTGGAGCGCCGAGGAGGGCATCCACCGCCGCGCGCTCATCCGGTGTTGGGCCTGCCTCGAGGAGATGAAGGTCCACGATCGCCCTACACCCGAACCGGGTCGAGCCGGACCGCGCACGCTTTGAACTCGGCAGTACCCGACTTGGGATCGGTGGAGTCGATTGTGAGCAAGTTGGTCTTGACCTCGTCCTGGAAGTGGAGCGTCATGAAGACGAGCCCCGCGCGAAGGCTCGTGTCGATCCGCGCAGGCGCGGTCACTGTGCCGCGCCGGGAGGTGACTCGCACCGGATTCCCGTCGGAAAGGCCGAGCCTCGAGGCGTCCTCCGGCGAGATGTCGAGCGACTCTCCGCGCCGGAGCGGCGAGGCGTACCCGGCCGTCTGCACGCCGGTGTTGTAGGAATCGAGCCGCCGACCGGTGGTGAGCTGGAACGGATAGTCGGCATCGGGCCGCTCGACCGGTGGATCGTGCTCCACCGCCGAGAACGGCGCGGGCGGACCTTCGCGCGGCTCTTTCCAGAGACGGCTGTGAAGGAACAGCTCACCCGGGTGCTGCTCGTCGTAGCAGGGCCAGTGGAGGCCGCCTTCCTTCTCGAGCCGCTCATAGCTCATCCCCGCGACCATCGGCGCGAGCGAGCGGACCTCGTTCCACGTCTCTTCCGCCGAGGGCTGACCCCAGTCGTGTCCGAGCCGGCGGGCGATCTCGGAGATGATCCACCGGTCGTCGCGCGCGTTGCCTGGAGGGTCGAGCGCCTTGCGAACCCGCTGGACCCGGCGCTCGCTGTTGGTGACGGTGCCTTCCGACTCGCACCAGCTCGACGACGCGGGCAGGACCACGTGCGCAAGCTCGGCGGTGCGGGTGAGGAAGATGTCCTGGACGACAAGGTGATCGAGCCCTTTCAGCAGGCGCTCGGCGCGAGTCTGATCGGCCTCCGACTGGGCCGGATTCTCGCCGATGGCATAGACCGAGCGCAACTCACCATGGTCCATCGCTTCGAACATCTGCGTGAGATTCATCCCGTAGCCCGGCGCCAGCGTCGTGCCCCATGCCCGCTCGAACTTGGCCTTCACCTCGGGGTCGGTGGTCCAATCCTGGAAACCGGCGAGCCGGTTCGGAATGGCGCCCATGTCGCCCCCGCCCTGCACGTTGTTCTGGCCCCGGAGCGGATTGACCCCGGACCCGTACGTGCCGACGTGCCCCGTCAGGAGCGAGAGATTGATCAGCGAGAGGACGTTGTCCACGGCGTTGTGGTGCTCGGTGATGCCTAACGTCCAGCAGATCATCGCCCGGTCCGCCCGGGCATAGCTCTCGGCCACCCGCCGGATCACATCGGCCGGAACTCCGGTCTCTCGCTCGGCGTAGTCGAGCGTGTACTTCTCCACGCAGGCGCGATAGGCGTCGAAGTCCGCGGTGGCCCGGCGGATGAACGCCTCGTCGTGCAGCCCGTTGTGGATGATCTCCCGCGCCATCGCGTGGGCGAGCACGATGTCGGTCCCGATGTTGACGCCGAGCCACTCGTCGGCCCATTGAGCCGAGGGAGTGCGGCGGGGGTCGACTACATAGAGCTTGGCGCCGCGACGGACCGCCTTGAGGACATGATGAAAGAAAATCGGGTGATTGTCACGGGCGTTCGCTCCCCAGAGGAAGATGACGTCGGTCTCTTCCACCTCTCGGTAGGAGCTGGTGCCCCCACCGGCGCCGAACACTGTCGCCAGACCGACGACGCTAGGAGCGTGTCAGGTCCGGTTGCAGCTGTCGACGTTGTGGCTGCCGAAGGCAACCCGAGTCAGCTTCGCGGCCAGGAAGTTCATCTCGTTGCTGGCCTTCGAGCAGCTCATGGTCGCCAGGGCATCGCCGCCGTGCTCGGCCTTGGTTCGGCGAAATCCCTCGGCGGCCCGATCGAGTGCTTCCTCCCACGAAGCGACACGAAGGGCACCGTTCTCGCGAACCATGGGCTCCGTAATGCGGCTCAAGGGCTTTCCCATCTCACCGGCTCCAATTGGGCGATCTTCCAATTATCGCCCGTGGGCCGGTGGGGCACAAGTTCGTTATGCACAATCGGTTGCAGCCCGAGCACGGAGCCCTAGGGAAGCGTCTTCATGGCGAAGTTGTCTCCCGGCCGCGGGTCCGGGGCATCGCTGGAGACGAAGGCTGCCACCGACTTCGGCACCGTGGGCGCCGGGATCGACGAAGCGAAGACCAGTTGGACCCGTTCGTGGACGGCAAGCGTCCCGAGATTGCAACTGACCCGACCGCGCACGGTGACCCCGCTCGGCAGGGCATCGGCCGCACAGCCGGGAGGCATCTTATGTATGGCGCTCCCCGGCGGCAGCAACAGCTCGAGCCTGGCGCCCTGGGACGGGTCGTCCATTCCAGCGTAGATGATGACGCGGCTGACCAGGTCGCCGGCCTCGACTCCCATCGTCAAGGATTGAATTCCGATGTCCGACTGCCACAGCCGCTGCTGGCGGAGCAGCCGGGCTGAATCCGACGACATCGCGGTGGTCAGTGCGGTCAGCACGAGCGCAGCCGGGGTGAAGCGTCCGATCATCTTGCCCTCCAAAAGAGTGCCAGATCGTCATTCGAGAACTTGCTTGCCCATTCAGGTGGATCTACGTTAACGCAAGCCGGTCACGCTGCTCTCGGTCCGCGCATCACCGCTACATCATGGGAGCTAACGTGTTACGGCTGCACACCTTCGGTGGGCTATGGCTGGAGGAATCGGACCCGGAAAGCCGGGTTGGGGCCGGGCCGCGCCGCCGTCTCGCCCTCCTCGCGATCCTTGCCGCCTCCGGCCCTCGGGGCATCAGCCGCGATCGCCTCCTGCTGTTGTTGTGGCCCGACAGCACCGAAGCCAACGCGCGTCACGCGCTGTCCCAGCTCCTCTACATGCTCCGGCGCGACGCCGGGGTCGAGATCGTGACGGGCGCGGCCGAGCTTCGGATTGACCCGGCGGTGATGACCTCCGACCTCGCCGACTTCGAGACCGCGCTCAAGACCGACGAACCCGAACGCGCCGCGGAGCTCTACAAGGGCCCGTTGGCGGACGGGTTCTATCTGGAGAATGGGGAGGAGTTCGAACGGTGGGCGGCCGAGATGCGAGCGGCCTTGGCACGTCGAGCGCTGGGGGCCCTAGAAGCGGCGGCCCGCCGTGCTGGGGAGCGGAGCGACCGAAAGGCCGTGGTGGAATACCGCCACCGGCTGACCCAGCTCGAGCCCCTGAGCGCTCCGTTCGCGCTGGCGTACATGGAGGCCCTCGCCCAAGCGGGCGACCGGGGGACGGCGATCAGGTTTGCCCAGGAGTACGAGTCCATCGTCCGCCGCGAGCTGAGGACGCCTGCGGAACCCGCGATTCGGGCGCTGGCCCAACGGCTCGCGGCGGAGCTCCATATCTCGTCCCCGGCGGAAGCTCCGGCGCCGCCTAACGTTGCGCTCCGGCAAGCTCCCGCCGAAACCCAGCCGCGGCCTGAGACCGCCGGGCCCGGCTCGCTGGCCCGGCGGCTGCCCTGGATCGGCGCAGCGGCGGTGCTCGTGGTCGTTGTCGGTTTCGTGGTCTGGAAGCAGAGAGGCGCCGGGCTCGAGCCGGACCTATTCGCCGTTGCGCGATTCGAGAATCGGACCGGCGATCCGAAGCTCGATCTGGTCGGCGAGATGGCGGCGGACTGGATCATGCAGGGCCTGGCTCAGATGCGGACGATCCGCGTCGTGGATCCGCAGAGCTCATTCCTGGCCCGGCAGCGCTCCAGCACCGATTCCACGCTGCCCCAGTTCGACAGCAGCCGGAGCCAGATTCCACCCCAAGCGGATGCGGTGGCTCGGGCGCTGAATGCGGGGCACATCGTCTGGGGAACGTTCTACCGGACCGGCGACTCGCTCACCTTCCTCGCGCACGTGAGCGATGCCAACCGGCACCAAGTGGTGCGGACCGTCGCGCCGATCACGGGGCCTTCGAGCGACCCACTCGTCGCGATCACCGCACTGCAGCGCGCGGTGATGGGTGCGGTCGCGGTGGCGCTGGATAAGCGTGAGGGCGACTACGGGCCGATCAGCGCGCGGCCGCCATCCTACGAGGCGTACCAGGCGTACCTCGAGGCGTGGGATTTCATCAACCGGTACGATAGTAAGCGGGCGATCGAGCGGCTCGACCGTGCGGCCGCGCTGGACACCAGCTTCCTCGCACCACGACTTTGGGCTGTCTCGGTCTATGATACGTACGGCTATCGGCGTGAAGCCGACTCCGTTCTCGGCATCCTCGAGGCCCGTCGTGACCGCCTCTCGCCCGCGGAGCGGCTGATCGCCGACGGCTTCCGGGCCTATTTCAACTATGATCTCGCCGGCTCTCTGCAGACATCGAGAGAGTTGGTAGGGGCCTTACCCGGCCCGTCGTCCTACTTCATGCTCGCCAATGACGCGCTCGCGGTCAATCGGCCGCAGGAGGCGCTCGCCGCCCTCAAGCACATAGCCGCCGGCAGCTGGTTCACCAAGGGCTGGGACAGCTGGGCGGGTTATGTCTGGAAGGCCTACCATTTGCTCGGCGAGAACGACAAAGGCCTCGGCATCGCGCGCGAAGGCCGGAGGGACTACCCGGACTCGCCTCTGGCGCTCCAGGCCGAAGCGAAAGCGCTCGCTGCGCTGGGCCGGACCGAGGATGCGATGACAATTGTCCAACGCGCGATGGCGATGGCCGAGTCGGAGTTCTCATCGCACATCTCGCCGTTCGCGGTCGTCTGTTTGGAGCTCGCCGCGCGAGGCGACTCAGCGGCCGCCCGGACCGTCGGCTCCCAAGGGCTCGCCCTGCCTCTTCCCGACAGCCTAACGGGCGTCCAGCTGGGCGCCAAGGTAAGCTGTCTCGCCTGCGCCGGGCGGTGGGCCGAGCTCCGCGACATCGCCCGGCGCCATCACGACTCCCGATCGGACGAGTGGTACTGGCTCGGGTTCGCGGGCATCGCGTCCGCTCATCTCGGCGATCGGACCGACACCGAGCGGGTCGACCGGCTGCTCGCTGCGATCATTGACCGCTACAGCTTCGGCCAGGTGGATTTCATGCGGGCTCGGATCGCCGCTCAGCTGGGCGAGAGCGATCGGGCGGTCGGATTGCTCCAGCAGGCGTTCGCGCGCGGGTATAATTACATGGAAGCATTTGAGGCCCACCCACCGGAGTTCTTAGCGCTCCGCTCCCGAGCGGACTTCCAGGAGATGATGCGGCCGAAGGGTTAGCCAGACCGGCCCGCATCACGAGCTGACCATTTGGAGCTAACGTGTTGCGGCTGAATACCTTTGGCGGACTGTGGATGGATGGTTCGGCCCTCGGTGCTCAGCTCGGCGCCGGGCCGCGGCGGCGCTTGGCGCTGCTCGCGATCCTCGCCGCCGCGGGGCCTCGCGGCTTGAGCCGGGACCGGCTCCTGCTCTTGCTGTGGCCCGACAGCACCGAAGCAAACGCCCGCCACGCGCTTTCTCAGCTCCTCTACATGCTCCGGCGCGATGCCGGCGAAGAGATCGTCACGGGGGCCACCGAGCTCCGCCTCGATCCCGCGCTGATGAGCTCGGACCTCGCGGACTTCGAGACCGCCTTGAGCGCCGGGGAACCCGAGCGTGCGGCTGAGCTCTACAAAGGCCCCTTCGCCGACGGCTTCTACCTGGAGAATGGGGACGAGTTCGAGCGGTGGGCGGCCGAGGCTCGCGGTGCCCTCGCCCGCCGAGCGCTCGGCGCGTTCGAAGCCGCGGCTCGCCGCGCCGAAGAGGGGGGGAACCGAACCGCTGCGGTCGAGTACCGCCGCCGCCTAACAGAACAGGAACCGGTGAGCGCGCCGTACGCGCTGGCCTACATGGAGGCGCTCGCCAAGGCCGGCGACCGCGGCGCCGCGCTCAAGTTCGCGAAAGAATACGAGTCGATCGTCCGCCGGGAGCTCAAGACGCCCGCCGAGCCAACGATTCGAGCGTTGGCGCAGCGACTCGCGGCCGAGCTGCAGCATTCGTCGGCGGTCGATCGACAAGCGGCGAGCGCGAACGAGCCTCCGCCGATTCCGCCCGGAACAGAACCGGGCGAGTCGGTGGTCCCGACTGCGCTTGCGTCTCCGGCAGTTTCCCCCGCTCCGATCCTTCCTGCCCGGCGTCGCCCGCTTGCCCGGAGCCTCCCTTGGCTTGCTCTCGCTGCGGCGGTGCTTGTCGCCGCGGCGTTCGCGCTTCGCACACGCCCAAATGAACCCGCGCTCGAGTCCGACCTGGTAGCGGTCGCTCGGTTCGAGAACCGGACCGGTGACCCGAAGCTGGACGTGGTCGGCGACATGGCGGCCGATTGGATCAGTCACGGCATCACCGAGACCGAGCTCGGGCGAGTCGTCGATCCGGGCAGCGTCGTGCTCGCTCGCGCGGAGGGCTCGGACGCCGCGGGCGGAGTCGCCACGCGGCCGACTCAGGACGTGAAGCAGGCTCGCGCTTTCGCGGAAGGTTTTGGCGCTGGGAAGGTCGTGTGGGGCTCGTTCTATCGGACGGGTGACACGCTCAAGTTTCTCGTCCGGGTGAGCCGCACCTCGGACGGCCAGGTGCTCTCCGCCATCGATCCGGTCACCGGCCCGGCACGGGACCCGCTCATTGCGATCAACGCGGTGCGGCAGCAAGTGCTGGGCACGTTGCTCGGCCTGGGCAGCCAAGCCCAGGCCGCCCTCCCGCCGACGGGCCGGGCGCCGGCCTACGACGCGTACGTGGCGTTTCTCCAAGGCGTCTATTTCCACACCCGATACGAGACCGACCGAGCCCTCGAACAGTTTCGCCAGGCTGCGATCATCGACTCGAATTTTCTCGCGCCTAAGCTCTGGATCGTCGAGACTTACGAATCGGTCATGCAGTATCGGGAGGCCGACTCGGTGCTCGATGTGCTGGAGCCCTACCGAAACCGGCTCACCCACTACGAGCGCGCGTTCTTCGACAACTACCGGGCCAGCCTGAACGGCGACACGGGCGGAGCGCTCGAGATGTCCCGTGAGATGGCTCGCATTGCGCCGGGCCCGCTGTCGTTCCTGCTGCTCGGCGAGGACGCCCTCAACGCCGACCGCCCGCGTGAGGCTCTCGCCGCGTTCGCGAAGATCGACGTCGGGCAGTCGTTCCTCAAGAAGTGGGACAACTATTGGTCCTGGCCCATGCGGGGTCACCACGTCCTCGGCGAAAACACCGAGGCGCTCGAGATGTCCCGCAAGGGGCGCCAGGCGTTTCCAGGCGCGCCTGTGCCCGTCCTGACCGAGGCCATCGTTCTTTCGGCAATGGGGCGCGTCGCGGAAGCCAGGCACGCGATCGAGCAGGGGCAGGCGCTGCCCGAGTTCGACTACGTCTCACACCTCAGCTTTTTCTCCAACGTGTGCAAGGAGCTGGCGGCGCGAGGCGATTCCGCCGCGGTCACCATCGCCAACGCGGGCCTGGTGCTCCCGCTCCCCGACCACCTAACGGCGAATCAGACGAAGGCCAAGATTGGATGCCTGGCGTGCGCCGGCCGCTGGCGCGAGCTCGCCGAGATGACCCGGCGCCTGTACGAAGCCGATCCGAGCGACCAGACCTCGCTCGGGATTGCGGGAATCGCGGCCGCCCATCTCAACGACCGCCCCGAGGCCGAGCGAATCGACCGGTTGCTGGCCGCGATCACCGATCGCTACAGCTTTGGACACCCCGACTTCTATCGGGCCCGGATCGCCGCGCAGCTCGGCCAGTACGATCGGGCGGTTGGATTGCTCCAGCAGGCGTTCGCTCGCGGCTTGAGCCACCTTGACGCGACGGAGTCGCACGCGGTCGAGTTCGTTCCGCTCCGCGGCCGGGCGGACTTTCAGGAGCTGATGCAGCCCCGCGGTTAGGCGTCGACCGGCCCGCGATCGAGGACGTCGCGGATTTTTCTGAGCAACATGATCGGAGTGTAGGGCTTGAGAAGAAATGCGAGCTCGGCCTGGAGGAGGCCGTGCCGGATGACGGCGTCGTCGGTATACCCGCTCGTGTAGAGGACCTTGATCCCCGCGAAACGCGCTGCCGCCGCTTCGACGAGCGCCCGTCCACCCATCCGCGGCATGATCAGGTCGGTGACGACCAGATCGACTCGCCCGTCCCGATCTTCCAGGATCCGCATCGCTTCAGTGCCGTCGGCGGCTTCGAGCACGGTATAGCCGCAGCGAGTCAAAGCGAGCAAGGCAAGCCGTCTGACGTCCGGCTCGTCTTCGACGAGCAGGATCGTCTCGGTTCCGAAGGTATCGACCACAACCTCGGGCCCGGTGATCAGCGACCCCGGCTGGCTCGTCGCGGGGACATAGATCTTGAAGGTCGTCCCGACGCCGACCT
>JBDTOH010000237.1:0-8490 GCA_039933355.1 Gemmatimonadota bacterium
CAAGAGAGCCGGGGACTCCACGTTCACGGTCAAGGCAGTAACTGCGGCCACGATCTTTGACTACGATTCTTTACCATATCCTCCGCTGGGGATTCAGCCCGGATTCAACTGTCTCTACATGTGGGCGGATGCGGCTTCCTATCACGCTTCCGTTGTTCCTGTCGATGAGCCGCTCGCCTGCAAGCTGATTCCAGCCCAGCTGTCGGCTACGCTCGATGTGCACGTCTGGAATGGAGGAAGCTCAAAAGTTAACGTCGACGATATTCCCCCGGTTGCGCGTTGGCAGTGGGAAGCATCGGCCGGCGGATACCAGTACATCGGGCTACGATGCGACGGTTGGTGCATGGTCGTCCCACGCAAGTTCCCCCAACCGGCGATGGCGACACAGGTGTCTTCGCCGGTGGGAATCTCTCCGGCTGAGGGCGCCACCTACACTATCCCGGGCTGGGGCGACGAGCAGGCACTGGCACCTCCAGGTGGATCCAACTTCGCCCCATCAGACACCCGAGGGGAGATCGTTCCAGTTGCGGATCTCGAGACGTTGAACGCGCCAAGTGACTTCCGGGATTGGCGGCTCGTAGCGAAGGTTTACATCGAAGACGACTCGTATCAATCAAAGTTCGGTTTCAAGAGCACGTGGGCGTACGATTCACCGAACCGGGTGTCACTCTGCGCCGGAGGACCGGTGCAGGACGTCATGAATCCGACCCCAACCATGCAAAAAAAGCTCGCTGGCTGTCGCGGCTTGCAACCCTCGATCATTGCGGACAAGTCATGTAAGGACGCGGAGCTCTCCTCCGCCACAGGGGATGAGATTTGGTTTGCCAAGATCGCCCCGGCCGACAGCAGTCCCGAGCGGTTCCATTGCGTCCTCCGGCGCGACCACAGCACCCCAAGTTTGAGAATTCCGGGAACCGTCCGGTGGCGGTGGGTAGCCAACGATGAGACGATGTGGATGCGATGTATGTTCGGCTGTTGCCAGCTCTACTAGCCGCTCGCCGCCGAGACCGTCGGAGCACCCCCGCTCACGGCTGAGGTAACCGATCGCAGATCGGTCGCCGGATTGGGGCACTAGTTGACAGAAGTTCTCGATGATTGGAAGGAAGGGCCGCCGCCAGGTTCCACCCCTGTTCGCGGCTCTTCGTTTCTATCGCACTGCCGCTCACCGCCCACTAAGCAACCTTCAACGTGGGCTGAAGCGGTGTCGGAGCCACAACGACCGCCGTTCGATTCGATGAACGAGCCCCCGCGCTCTCTTCCCAGTTCCCGGTCCCCGCTTCTCAGCCCCCAGTTCCCAGTCCCCACTACGACACTTGCGCTGGTCTGGCAGCCCCAACAGCGGCCCGAGTAAATTGTAACCGCACGTACCGTTCCCCGGCGACGAGACTTTTGATCGCAGGCTGACCAAGGCTTGAAGCCTGGTGCACCGACCCCCGGGCCCCGAGACGCTGTGCAACTCGAACTCCAGACCCTCGGCAGTGTTGGCCTCCGAAGCCGCGACGGCGGTGCCTCAATAGCGCAGATTGTTCAACCCAAGCGGTTGGCTCTTCTGGTGTACCTCGCGTTGGCGCCCCGCCGGCGGTGCCGTCGCCGCGATCAGATCGTCTCCCTGTTCTGGCCCGAGCTCGATACAGACCATGCGCGAGGCGCCCTCAGCCAGGCGCTCCGGTATCTCCGCCGTTCCATCGGCGAAACGGTCGTGATTACCCAGGGTGAGGAGGACGTGGGGATCGACGGCGCGATGATCTGGTGCGACGCGGCCGCATTCAAGCAGCATTGCGACAGCCACGAGTTCGAGCGGGCGCTCGGGCTCTACAAAGGCCGGTTCATGGAAGGATCCTTCGTATCGGACGCGTCCCCGGAGTACGATCAGTGGGTCGAAGACGAACGAAACCATCTCCGTCAGCTCGCGTTGGATGCGACGCTTCGCCTCGGTGAGGTCGCCCTGGCCTCGGGCGACGTCGGCGCCGCGCTCGACTGGGCCCGACGAGCTTGGGCGATCGCCCCCGGCGACGAGCCCGTCTCCGCTCGGCTGATCGAGCTTTTGGACCAGAGCGGCGACCGAGCCGGCGCACTCCGCACCTATGAGGTCTTCCGCCAACGGCTCAAGACGGAATTCGAGGTTGCGCCGTCGCATGAGACCCAGGCTCTCATCGCCCGCATTCTTGCGCGTTGACAGGGCGCAGCCCGTTACTCGCCCTAACGCTGAGCATTCAACTAACTCGTCGGTCGCCAAGGCCTGATAGATGGTTGGAAGTCAGCGATGACGTGGTGAGAGACTCGCCGCACTGACTGAGGAGGATGCGCGCCCTCAGATGCGGGTCCTGGCCGTGTCCGGCACGTCGCTTCCATCGCCGGAGTTGCCCGTCCTCGCCCGATACCACCCTCAAAAGTGCGCATACACCCTGCACCAATCATCCCCCCCACGGAAACCACGGACTCGCCGTAGTCACCACCCTATTAGCATCCGCCGTCGAAATGTGCCCATCCGTCCACTCCTTGATGAGCCGCTTTTCAATCTCGGGGCTCGTCAACGTCGTCGCCGTGCCCGGCGGAACCATGTCGACCCGTCCCCCACCTCGAACTGCGCAACCATGTGCTTGCAACTCAAATCATGCCCCGTCCACTTCGGCACCGGATCCGCAGTCGGGTCCACCACCGTGCAGATGCCGGCACCATACATGTTGGCGGCCTTGGACAAGCCGTTGTGAGCCCAATACCGCATCGCCCTCGCCCCTCGTTGCGATATTCACGTCGGGCACGCCACTAGCCAGAAAATCCCGCCAGGTGCCGTGCCCACTTCCCGGACGCAATGGCCGCTCGACCCGAGCCCGCTCCGACCGGCCCACGGCGGCAATCGCGGCCGCTGACGATAGGCACGCACCGCATGAGGATGGCGATGCGGTTCGGATGAGTCGCTGCCACATATCCTCCCTACGATCGGATGAAGATGGCGAAGGCTAAGGGGCGCTTGGTCGTCCTCCGAGCCCTAGAGCGCCCGGCAACACCCGTTGCTGAGGCACGGGTCGCACTCCGGTCACGAAAGCGCCGATACGCCCCGATGAACACCGGGGCGAAATAGACCAACAGATACGGGACCGACCGCTCCCAGATCGGCAGATCGATGCCCATCTCAGCGCTTCCCAGCAGAGTCCGCGTCGCGCCGCTGGTCCGCGATCGCAACGCGCCCATCCCGCCGGCGCTTCACGGAACTGTCGCGCTTGGCCCACCGCTTCTTCCCATAGTAGGCACCCCGGCCCCGCTTCGGTCCCGAATGCTCGGTCCGCTCAGCTCTGTTTCCCATACAGCCTTATTGCGGACTTCGCGCCCAACACCTGTCATTCCCTAAGTCGAACGACCGGGCCTCGCGAGAGACCGGAATCCGAGTTGCCTTCCCGCCCGGCCCCCCCATACGTTCGACCCGTCCCCATGTCCAATCCGACCTTCGCCACCCTCCTCAGCCGCGCCGACGCCGGCGATCCGGCAGCCGCCGGCCAGCTGTTCGAATCCCTCTACGGCGAGCTCCACCGGCTCGCCGAGTATCAGCTCCGCCGGAACGGCGGCCGCCTGACCCTGAGCGCGACCACGCTCCTCCACGAGACCTACCTGGCCATGGCCGGCCGTGACGCCGCCGCCTTTCCCGATCGCGGCCGCTTTCTCGCCTACGCGGCCAAGGCGATGCGGAGCCTCATCGTCGACTACGCCCGCGCCCGGCGAGCGCTGAAGCGCGGCGGCGAGTTCGAAATCACCCAGATCGGCGACCGCGACGCCCCCGCCCCCGGCGCGAACGACCAGCTCGAGCGGATCGTCGACGGGCTCGAACGACTCGGCGCCGTCGACCCCAAGCTGAGCGAGCTGGTCGACCTCCACTTCTTCTGCGGCTTCTCGCTGGTAGAGATCGCAGAGCTCCGCGCCGTGTCGGACCGGACCGTGCAACGCGACTGGCGGAAAGCCCGGCTCCTGCTCGAAGGGCTGCTCGACGACTAGGCCCGTGTCGGGATTAACCCGGCAATTCCGCTCTCAGGAACACCATGACCCCACTCGATCGCGACCGCTGGGCGGAGATCGAACCGCTGCTCGATCAGGTTCTCGACCTCCCCCCCGAGGCTCGGCCCGAGTGGCTCGACCGGCTCCGCGTCGACTCGCCGACGCTCGCCGACGCGATCGAGTCGCTCCTCGCGGCGGAACCGGCACCCAACGAGGCCTGGCTCGATCACGATCCCGCCGCCCTCTTCGGGAAGCGGCCCGGCCTCACCGGACAAACGCTCGGCAACTACACGCTCGACGGACCGATCGGCCGGGGCGGGATGGGGTCCGTCTGGCTGGCCCACCGCAACGACGGCCGGTTCGAAGGCAAGGTCGCGATCAAGCTGCTCAACCTGGCCCTCATTGGCCGGGCCGCCGAGCAGCGGTTCGTGCAAGAGGGGACGGTGCTGGCCCGGCTCAATCATCCCAACATCGCGCGGCTCCTCGACGCCGGCGTTTCGGATACGGGGCAACCCTATCTCGTCCTCGAGCACATCGAAGGGGATCGGATCGATGAGCACGCCGACCGCCGGCGGCTCGACCCGCGGGCCCGGATCGCGCTCTTCCTCGACGTGCTGAAAGCCGTCGCAGCGGCGCATGCCAATCTCGTCGTCCATCGCGATCTCAAACCGTCGAACGTGATGGTGACGGCGGCCGGCACCGTCAAGCTGCTCGACTTCGGGATCGCGAAGCTGGTCGATGAGGGCCGGCCCGTCGGCGCCGACGGAACCCTGACCGAAGAAGGCGGCCGCGCGTTCACGCCGCAGTACGCCGCGCCCGAGCAGCTCGAGGGCCGCCCCGTCTCCACCGCCGCCGACATCTACTCGCTCGGCGTTATGCTCTATGAGCTCTTGAGCGGCCGCCATCCGCTGGAACCCGAGTCCGATACTGCGGCCGGATTCGTGGTCGCGGCGGCGACCACCGACGCCCGCCGGCTCTCCGATGCGGTGACCCCAACCCGCAACCCGAGCGACGACGCTACCGACCGAGACGCGGCGGCGCGGTCGGCCACTCCGCGCCGTCTCCGCCGCCTCTACATCGGCGACCTCGACAACATTCTCGGCAAAGCGCTCAAGCGGAATCCCGACGAGCGCTACCAGACCGCCGCCGGATTCGCCGACGATCTTGAGCGGTACCTCGCCGACCAGCCCGTCTCCGCCCGGGCCGACTCGTGGGGCTATCGGGCCCGGAAATTCGCCCGCCGGCACCGGACCGGGCTCGTGGCGGCCGCCGTCGCGATCGTCGCGCTGGTCGGCGGCAGCTGGTTCTCTTTCGAGCAGATGACGACGGCCCGCCGCGAGCGGGACCACGCCCGGGACGCGCTCCGCCGCTCCGCCGCGAGCGTCAGCTTCGAGACTCTGCTGTTCCGCGTCCTCGACCAGGGAAATCAATCATTCACCTATCAGGAGCTGCTTTCTCGGGCGCGCGACGCCGTCGAGAAGGAATACCGCGGCGATCCAATCGGCCGGATGCAGCTCGCCATTCAGTTCGCCCAGATCTACCTCCGGCGCGACGATGCAGAGACCGCCGGCCAGATCCTAACCCGTGCCCAGGCGATCGCCGACTCCCTCGGCCGTCCCGATTGGCAAGCTCGAGCCCGGTGCGAGCTCGCCGCAGGCCAGGCCATGGCGGGGAAGGGCGATTCGGCGCTGGTGCTGGTCCGCGCAGCCGGCGCGTTCCTGACCAAGGCGGCCGATGTCGAAGAGGGCACGCTCAACGCCTGCGACTACGGCGCCGGCCATGCGTGGCTCATGCTCCGACAGCCCGATTCGGCTCAGCGGCTCTTCCGCCGGATCGTCGGCCGCTATCAGGCAGCGGGTGATACGCTCACCGAGGCATATCTGGTCGCGCTCAACGATCAGGCCTCGGCCGCGTTCCAGGCGGGCCGCCCCCGCGAGGCGGGCGCCGTGGTGCTCCGGCTCCTCGACCTGAGCCGCCAAGGCAACACCGCCGATCCGTGGTCGCGGATCAGTCTCATCGTGAACGCCGACATGGGATTCGAAGCGTTAGGTGAGTACCGGGCCGATCGGGAGTTCCTCGCCCGCGTGGTCGGCGACTCGGCGGCGATCGACTCGGTCGCCGCCCGGGCGCCTCTGGTCCTCGCCCGCTTCGCCGCCGCGCTCCACCGGATCGGCGTATCGGACTCGGCCCGATACTGGATCGACCGCGCGCTCGAGCGGCCGGATGATCTCGGGCCCAGATTCGTGGTCGCGGCCCACCTGACGGCGGCGGAGATCGCGTGGACGTTAGGCGACCGCGGCGGGTTCGAGCGGCATCGGGGCCTGGTCGCCCGGCTTGCCGAGCGGCTCACGACCAAAGGGAAGCTCGAGCTGGGATATCTCGAGATCTTGAGCGCGAGCGGCGCATTGCTCCCGGCTGCGATCCGGACCAGGCTCGACTCGCTCGGCTTCGGCGCCGCGGGCATGAATCAGGCGCTGCTCCGGGGCCACCTGATCGCGGCGGCGGGTCGGCTCAACTCGGCCGGCGCGTTCGAGGACGCGCGACGTTATGCGTCCGCGGCGGCAGGCATCGCGGCGGTCGACTCGCTCGCAGCGACTCACAGCGCCGCGGTGGGTCACGCCCTGCTCGAGCAGGCCCGCGCCGAAGCGGGCCTCGGCGACAAGGCGGCGGCGCGGACCTCTATCCAGGCTGCGCTTGCTCCGCTTCGATTCGGGTTCGGGGAGGGCCACCCGCTGGTGAGGGCGGCGGTGGCGCTCCAGGATTCGGTGGGCCGCTAGGCACGCGGCTAAAAAAGCGGACCGCACATGGTCCTTCCGCCCTCTGGAAAGGGTCGAGCGTGTTAGTAGGGTTCGCTCCGCAGGGCAAACTGGGACGTCGTGACAACCTTCAATGGTCGCGACCAACTATGTCGGCAACCCGCTTGGGCTCGAGCGGGATTGACCTGGGATGGTCCCTGTCACTCGACTCCGCCGGTGCGTCCCGCTCAACGGTCAACGGAATACCGTCCAAGGGTGGCTTGAGTCGCGAGAGGGTTCGCGCCGGTGAGCCTCCCGAACCATCGGCGCACCATGCCGCGCCGGTTGAGCCGCGCGAGCCAACCGACCACCAGCTCTCCGACCGCGCCTAACGCGCCGGACTCCTCGAACGTGTGGCCGGCGCCGGGAACAATCCTGAGCTCGACCGGCCCCGAGAGACGCGCCGCCATGTCCCGGTTGAGCCGCAGCGTCTCGGAGTCGGCGCCGCCCACGACCAGCAGGCTGGGCGTGATGACCTGCGCCGGATCCGCTTCGGCGAGATCGATCCGTCCGGCGCGGCAGACGATTCCGGCGACGAGCGCCGGCAGCGCTGCCGCCACGCCCGCCGCCGCGGCCGCGCCGGTGCTCGCGCCGAACAAGACCAGCCGTTCGGAACCGGCGATCCGCTCCCGCACGGCCCACTCCGTCGCCGCGCGAAGCCGGCGGGTGATCCGCGCGATGTCGAACCGTACCGCACCTTCGCCGTCTTCGCGTTGCTCGCTCTCCAGGAGCAGGTCGATCCGGAGCGTGGCCCACCCGGCCATCCGGAGCCGCGCAGCGAGGTACCGGTTGCGGTAGCTCCGCCGGCTGCTGCCGCCGCCATGCGCAAAGATGACGAGGCCTTGAGGCGATCCGCCCTGGGGTGGAGCGCCGAGGTCGCCGGCCATTGCGGAGCCCTCGACGGTTGGAATTGTCACCGGCACCTCAGCCACGCGTGCCGAGGTCGCGCGGTCGGTTGCGGCCCACTCGCGACCGAGCAGACGCACAACCTCATCATCCTCCACCGGCGCGAAGTCGTGATACCACGCCGACACCGTCTCGAACGGATCCGGTGTGGCCGCGGAGACGATCTCGTCGAAGACCGGCCCGAGGTCCGCCAAGCCCGCCGCCGATGCGACCGGTACGGCAGCGATCAGCCTGGCCGGCCCAGAGCGGCGGAGGGCGAGCGCCGCGGCTCTCAGCGTGGCCCCGGTGGCGAGGCCGTCGTCGATCACGATCACGGTGCGGCCCAAGAGGGGCGGCAGCGGCCGCCCGCCCCGGTACCGCTCGACTCGCCGGTCCAGCTCGGCGCGCTCCACCCGGGCGACTTGAGCGGCGACCCGGCGCGGAATCCCGACGAATCGGCGCACCGGATCCGCAACAATGCCGGGCAATCCCTCTGCAATCGCGCCGAAGGCCACCTCTTCGATCCCGGGGACACCGAGCTTCCGGGCGATCATGACCTCGAGCGGCGCACCGATTGCCCGGGCGACTCCCTCTGCCACCGCGACACCACCTCGCGCCATGGCGAGCAGGGTAACGTCGCGGCGGCCGCGGTACGACGCGAGAGAGTGAGCGAGCACCTCACCGGCGTGGCGCCGATCCCGGAAGAGCGGGCCGGCCGGCAAGGTGACCGCCATGTTCAGTTTGCCGCGAGCCGGAACGACGGGCTCGTTCCGTCCTTGGCGGCTGCGTCGAGCGCTTGCTTCGCCTTCGCCGCGCTGGCGGC
>JBDTOH010000238.1:0-8447 GCA_039933355.1 Gemmatimonadota bacterium
CTTGCTGACGGCATCCCAGTCGACGACGTTCCACCACGCGGCGATGTAGTCGGGGCGCTTGTTCTGATACTTCAGGTAATAGGCGTGCTCCCAGACGTCGAGGCCGAGCACGGCTTTCTTGCCTTCCATCAGCGGGCTGTCCTGATTCGCGGAGCTTTCGATCACCAGCTTGCCGCCCGCATCGATCAGCCACACCCAGCCGGAACCGAACCGGCCGACGCCAGCCTTGCCGAACTGCTCCTTGAAGCTGTCGAAGGTCGTGAACGCCGACGTGATGGCGTCACCGAGCGCGCCTGACGGCGTGCCGCCCTTGCCCGGCCCCATCAGCTCCCAGAACATCGTGTGATTGGCGTGGCCGCCGCCATTGTTGCGGACGGCGGTGCGGATGTCCTCGGGCACGCTGTTGATGCCGGCGAGCAGATCCTCGATCGTCTTCTGGTGGAGCTCGGGGTGCTTGTCGAGCGCGGCGTTCAGGTTGGTGACGTATGCCGCGTGATGCTTGTCGTGGTGAATCCGCATCGTCTGTTCGTCGATATGCGGCTCGAGGGCGTTGTAGTCGTAGGGAAGCGGAGGAAGCGTGTGGGCCATAGGACCGACTCCGGTATTTCCGAGTGGAGGAAGAGGGATGGCCGAATATAGAGGCGGGAGTCACGGCTTGTAAGGCGCCGCTCCCCCCAGAAACCATCGCTCCCGGTGAAACGGCGCCGAGCCCTGCCCGGCGACCTATTTCGCGCCAGGGATAGAACGGCGCTACCGGCTCCTGGTCACGAAGCGGACTAGAACGCCCTCGACAAACTCGGCCTCGATTCGATGGGTCGGCGTTTCGTACACCGAGGCGCTCACTTTGAGCGTCCCTTCCATCCGCTGGGCGATGGTCGATGGGCGTCCCAACAACGCATCGACCTCGTCGGCGCTCATGCCCTTTCGAAGCTCACCGGGCGAGCCGGGCGGGCGGTTCCCTTCCCCACGCGGATCCGGCCGGTTGCCTAACAGCGGAGCGAAGTCGACGTACTCGGCGAGGGCCTGCATCACACCCTCGGGCGTCATCCCTTCCGCGGGGACGGCGGGCTTGTAGCGGAGGTTGAAGCGCGAGCCACCCTCGACCCGCCGCTGCCGGATGTTCGCCTCCTTGATCTGCTGCGCCTGGGTTGCCTCGGCGCGGCGCCTGCCGTCCTCCCGCTCGCGGTCCCTCCGAAGCGCGTCGAGCTCCTCTCGAATCTTCCGCTTCTGAACCGGATCCGTGGTGCCCGAGAGATCTCGCTCGAGGTTCTTCTCACGCACCGTCTTGGGCACGCTCTCGGTCGAGATGTAGGAGCTGGCATCGTCGCCGAAGGTGCCGTAGCCGCCACCGCCGAGCTGAAACTCGATCAGATCGCTCTTGACGCGGATCTTCGTGACCAGGCTCTCGTCACCACGCCGGACCGCCGTTCCGTATCGCTTGAGCCGGGTCGCGTGCCTCGGGAAATCCACCGGCATCGAGGTCCCCGGGTAGACATCGACGCCGTCGTCCGACCCCGGCATGTCAAGCTTGACGATGACCGTCTTCCCCTCGAAGAACCGGCGCAGCTGGTCCTCCGTCTGCGCGGAGAGACGGGCTGTCAGCACCAAAAGCGCAAGCAGGGCGAGTCGCATACGTCCTCCGCCTTACGGAACGACTTTCCCGTCGAGATCCCGGAGCGTCTTGGTCGAAGCGGGCCGCTCGCGCTGCAGCCGAGCCGCCACCCGCTCGGTCTGCTCGAGCGCTCGGAGCACGTTCTCCCCGGCCAGCTTGCGAAGGTCCGCTTCGGTCCAGCCTCGCCGGGCCAGCTCGGCGAACACCGAGGGATACGTCGAGACGTCCTCGAGCCCATCGATGGTCTCATCGATCCCGTCGAAGTCGCCTCCGATGCCGACGTTGTCGACGCCCGCTACCTGCTTGATGTGATCGATGTGATCGGCCACTTCCTTGATCGACACGTGTGGCTCGGGATGAGTGGTCCGCCACTTGTCGAACTCTCGATTGGCCGCCACCGTGTCGGCGCCGAAGCGGGTCTTGAGGTCGGCCCGGACCCGGCCCACTTCTTTCGAGTCATCGTTCGACTTCTGCGAGATGAACGAGGTCACAAACGGCACCATCACCACACCGCCGTTGGCCGGAAGCCGCCGCAAAATGGAATCGGGGACGTTCCGGGGATGGTCGCTCAGGGCGCGCGCGGCCGAATGGGAGAAAATCACCGGAGCCTGAGTCACGGTGAGGGCGTCGCTCATCGTTCCCGGCGAGACGTGCGAGATGTCGACCAGCATCCCGAGCCGGTTCATCTCGCGGACGACTTCCTCGCCGAACTTCGTGAGCCCGCCGTGAGTCGGCTTGTCGAGAGCGGCGTCGGCCCAGTCGAGCGTGACGTTGTGGGTGAGCGTCATGTACCGGGCGCCGAGATCGAAGAAGGCCCGGAGCGCGCCGAGCGAGTTCTCGATCGCGTGCCCGCCCTCCATGCCGATCAGGGATCCGATCCGGCCGGCCGCGAACGCTTGCCGGACGCACAGCGCCGTCCCGCAAAACTGCAGCTGATCGGGATACTTCTCGATCACCCGCCGCATGATGTCGATCTGCTCGAGCTGGACGCGGGCGTACCCGGAATCCTTGATCTCACCGGGGATGTAGACCGACCAGAACTGCCCGCCCAGCATTCCCTTCCTGAGGCGGTCGAAGTCGGTGTGCCCCGGGGTTCTCTTCCTGAGGTCGTACGCCTCGACGTCGCGGGTCATGCTCTTGTCTTCGCGGATCCGCCATGGAAGGTCGTTGTGGCCGTCGATCAGCGGCGTCGTACTGAGGACCTTCTTCGCGAGCGCCATGTACTGATCGGGCTCTTGAGCGGCGAGGGACACGAGCGGAAGCGAGGCCAGCAGCGGAAGAAGCAACGAGCGCATAGGGATCCCACAGGAAGAAGCGGTACGGGCCAGACGTCGCTCTCAACATGGCGGATGATGGCGGCACGGGACAAGGGGACGTGCCCGGGGGCTTAAGGGGCTCGCGCGAACCGGCGCCTTCCTGCAGATTCTCTCGCGGGGAAACGCATTGACGCGCCCAGCCTGCCCGGGCACATTCCTCCCATAACAACCGTTACGATCCTTCGAGACCGCTTGCCGGGGTATATGGCCGCAGCGCCTCCTCTGACGCACCGAAGCGTGGGCCATCTGATCCGCGAGCGGGCCGAGCTGACTCCCGACCGACCGTTCCTCTCGTTCGGGGATCGCACGCTGTCGTTCGGCGAAGTCGACCAGGTCAGCAATCAGGTCGCCAACGCGCTCGCAACCCTGGGCATCCGGGTCGGCGACCGAGTCGCCATCATGCTCCCCAACGGCCTCGACTTCCCCACCCTGTGGCTCGGCGTCGCCAAGCTGGGCGCGGTCGTCGTGCCGTGCAATCCGTCGTATCAGGCCGCGGACCTCGGCTACATCCTGCGCGACTCCGGAGCACGGCTGATCATCGTCGATCGCGAACGCCTCGATGTAGTCACCCGGGTCAAAGCCGACGCTCCCGCCCTCGAGCGAGTCCTGCCGCTCGGGCGGCGAAGCGGTGAGCTCTTGCCCATGATCGCCGCCGCGCCCGACGGATGGAGCATGGACCACCTCGACGCCGGTTTCCTCGTCACGCTGCAGTACACCTCCGGGACGACTGGGTTCCCGAAAGGATGCATGCTGACGCACGAGTTCTGGCTTCGGATCGCGGGAGCTACCGGCGAGACCGGCCTCGGCCTCGGGCCCGACGACGTCAACATGGTCGTGACTCCGTGGTACTACATGGACGCGACCTGGAACATGCTCCTCTGCGCCGACAAAGGGATGCGGCTGGTGATTCTCCCGCGCTTCTCCGCGAGCACCTTCTGGAAATCGGTGCAGGAGAACGGCGTCACCTACTGCTATTGCCTCGGCGTCATGCCGGTCGTGCTGCTCAAGCAGCCCGAGGATCCCGCGGTCGAGCGCGGGCACCGGCTCAAGATGGTGAGCTGCTCCGGCATCGTCCCGGAGCTCCACGCCGAGCTGGAGCGGCGCTGGGGCGTGCCGTGGCGGGAGGCGTACGGCACCACCGAAGTCGGTGGACCGCTCCTCGTTCCGTTCGACGATGGGGCATCGGTTGGCAGCGGCGCGCTCGGGAGACCCATCAACGGCTACGACGCGAAGGTTGTGGACACGGACGGCCGAGACGTCCCTGTGGGAGAGACCGGTGAGCTGCTGGTGCGCGGGCCCGGTCTCATGCGCGGGTATTGGAACAACCCGGAAGCGACGGCCGCATGGCTCGTGGACGGATGGGCCCGGACCGGCGACCTCATGTTCAAAGACGACCGGGGATACTTTCACATCGTCGGCCGGCTCAAGGAGATGATCCGTCGCGGCGGTGAGAACGTGGCCGCCGCGGAGGTCGAAGCGGTGCTTGCGCAACATCCCGCGGTCCGTGGCGCCGCCTGCGTCGCGGTCAAGGACGCGATCCGGGGCGAAGAGGTGAAGGCGTTCGTCCAGCTTCAGCCGGGCCATTCACCGGCGGACACGCCACCGGAGTCGATTCTCGGATTCTGCCGCAACCGGCTCGCGCCGTTCAAGGTTCCGCGCTTCCTGACTTTCATCGACGCGTTTCCGCTCACGCCGAGTCAGCGGGTCGAAAAGCACAAGCTGTCCAACGACCAATCCGGCGCGTACGACGCCATCACCAAGGCCTGGAACTGACCGATGAGCGCTGATCCGATTCTCTACGAACGGGTGACCGACCGGGTCGCCGTGCTCACATTCAATCGCCCCGAAGTGCTCAATGCGGTCAACCAGGCCACCATCGAGCGGTTCAACGAATTGCTGGCGGAGACCGACCGCGACCCCGGCCTCCGCGCGATCGTGCTCACCGGAAAAGGCCGCGCTTTCTCGGCCGGCGCCGACCTCAAGGAATACAGCAGCACACTCGGCGCGGCGACGCTCAGGGATGCCGTGCGCGGGCTCGATGCCACCCAAGAGATCACCCGGCGTTTCGTCGCCCATCATGCGGTGTTTGTCGCGGCGCTCAATGGAATCGCGGTCGGGATCGGCGCGGAGCTCTCGCTCAACGCCGACCTCCGAATCGGGTGCGACGCGAGCGAGCTCTACTTCTCCGAGGCGAAGCGGGGCCTGTTCCAGACCAACGGCGTCATGCACCTGCTGCCCCGCATCGTCGGCCAGGGGCGGGCGGCTCATTGGCTGCTGACCTCGGAGCGAATCAAGGCACCCGCGCTCCTGGCCGGCGGCTTCCTCTCGGAGCTCGTTCCCCAGGACCAGCTGGTGGCGCGCGCGATCGAGCTCGCAAGCATGGCAGCGGCCAATGCGCCCGTCTCGGTCACCCATTTGAAGAAGCTGCTCCGGCGCACGTGGGAGGTCGACCTCGAGACGATGCTGCAGCTCGAGATCGACGGGATGATGGCGTGCATGGCCAGTGAGGATGCGGAGGAAGGGGTCCGGGCGTTTGGCGAGCGGCGGGAGCCGAGGTGGTTGGGGAGGTAGGAAATCGGAAATCGGAAGTCGGAAGTCGGAACATCGGGTCTTGGAGGCGGCATGAATCGGAGCGCTGGGGTACTTCTGCTGGTTTCGTCGATCGGTTTTGGACCGGGCCTCACCGCCCAGCAGCCGGGCGCGTTAGGCGCTTGCAGCAGCCCGCCGATCACGACGTCGGCCGCCATTCAGCAATCGGCGGTGTATGTCCCGATGTCGGACGGGGTCCGGCTCGCGGTCGACGTGTTTCTGCCCAAGGATCGCGGCGCCGAACGGCTGCCGACCGTTTTCATCTCGACCCGCTACTGGCGGGCCCGCGAGGGCCAGCAGCCGAGTGCCGAGGGACAGTTCTGGCTCGCGCGAGGCTACGCGTTCGTGTACGCAGACGTGCGCGGCACCGGCGCATCGTTCGGCCAGTGGTTTTATCCCTGGTCTCCCCAAGAAGTCAAAGACATCGGCGCGCTGGTTCGGTGGGTCGCGAGGCAGCCGTGGTCGAACGGCCGGGTGGGAGCAATCGGGACGAGTTACACCGCCAACACCGCGCAGCTCGCTGCCGTGTATGGAGGACCCTCGCTCAAGGCCGTGATCCCGCGGTTCATGGACTTCGACTTCTACGCGGACCTCGTGTACATGGGCGGCGTCGTCAATCGCGGCCTCATCGAGGACTGGGGAAAGATGGTCCACTCGATGGACATGAACGACAAGGTGGGTAACCCGCCCAAGGGAGTTCGTCCGGTGGACGCGGACCAGGACGGGAAGCTCCTCGCCGCGGTCGTCACGGACCATAAGAAGAACCCACCGCTCAATGAGCTGGTGAACAACGCCATCTATCGCGACGATATCGTGGCACAATACGGCGGGGTCTCGAACGACGAAGGCAGCACCTATCGCTGGAAGAAGCAGATCGAGCTGTCCAAAGTCCCCATCTTTGGGTGGGCGAGCTGGCTCGACGCCGGGACCTCGCAGGGCCTCATCAACCGATACCTCAATTGGTCCAACCCGCAGACGACCGTGATCGGTCCATGGAGCCACGGCGGTGGCTTCCACACGAGCCAGTTCCGCGACCCCGCGACGCCGACCGAACCGAGCCGAGATGTGCAGAACGAGCAGGCCGCGTGCTTCTTCGACCGGTACGTCAAAGGCGCGAAGAACGGCTTCGACGAGCCCGGCATCACGTACTTCACTGAAGGCGAAGAGACCTGGAAGAAGACCAAGGTCTGGCCGATCCCCGGCACCAAGTCCGTGCGCTGGTACTTGGGCGGCGACCACTCGCTTACCTCGGCCGCACCTACCGCGGCCGGCACCGATGAGTACAAGGTGGACTTCGAGGCAACGACCGGCACCCACAACCGCTGGTACACGCAGCTGGGCGGGGCCGACGTCGTCTATCCCGATCGAACCGTCGCGGGGGCCAAGCTGCTCACCTACCTGACGCCGCCGCTCGAGCGCGACGTCGAGGTCACCGGACAAGCCGTCGTCACCCTGCAGATCACATCGACGGCGACCGACGGCAACTTCATCGCGTACCTCGAAGACGTCGATCCTGCCGGGAAGGTCACCTACGTCACCGAGGGCATGCTCCGCGCCCTGCATCGGAAGATCTCGACCGGGCCGCAGCCCTATCGAACGATGTACCCGTATCACTCCTACCTGAAGAAGGACGGCCAGCCCCTCGTGCCGGGCGAGACCGCGACACTCACGTTCCAGCTGATTCCAACCTCGGTGCTGTTCAAACAGGGGCACCGAATCCGGCTCGGAATCGCGGGCCACGACAAAGACACATTCCTGCGCCTCCCCGCTGAGGGAGACGTGACCATCACCGTGGGACGGAACCGCGATCGGCCTTCGTTCATCGACCTGCCCGTGGTGCCGCGGTGAGCCCGGCCGCGAGCGGCGTCGCCGCGCCGTCGTATCTCAGATGGCGGATGCCGCTCGCGCTCCTGGTCACCACGCTGATCAACTGGTTCGACCGCTCCGGCATGTCGCTCGCCCTCCCGAAGATTGTCCAAGAACGCGGGTGGACCACCGCCGAGGCCGGCGCGAACGGGGCGAAGCTCCTCTCGTTCTTCTTCATCGGCTACGGGCTCTCGAACATGTTTCTGAGCCCGATCGCCGAACGGTTCGGGCCGAAGCGCAGCATCGTCGTCGCGATCGTGGCCTTCTCGATCTGCACGGCCCTCAACGCGCCGCTCGGCTCGACCGTCGCGGCGCTCGTGGCGCTCCGGCTCATCCTCGGCGTCGCCGAGGGAATCCACTTCCCGATGTCGAGCGCGATCGTGAGCCGGTGGTTCCCTCCGGAGGAGCGGTCCCGCGCGAACGGCATGTGGATCTTTGGACCGCAGCTCGCCATCATCATCGGCCCGTTTCTCATGGTGCCGCTGATCCAGCACTTCGGCTGGCGCGCCATGTTCCTCGTTCTCGGCGGGGCCGGGCTTCTCGTCGCATTGCCGATCGTGCTCCTCTTTCTCCGCGACGACGGGCCTTACGCGCCGCCGCCCGGCGGGAAGGCCTCGGAGTCGGCCTTTGCCGCGTTTCGCCGGTTCGACTACTGGCTGGTGCTCGTGACCGGGATTCTGAGCAACGTGATCCTCTACGGGCTCCTGACCTGGCTGCCGACCTACCTGGCCGAGAGCCGCCACGTACACTTCGAGGACCTGGCCGGCTGGACCGCAGCGCCGTACTGGATCGGCGCGCTGGCGATTCCCGTCTGGGCGACGTTAGGTGATCTCAAGAACAAGCGGGCGCTCTTCGCGAGCATCGGCTGCGGTGTCGCGGGCATCGCCGTCTATCTCGGCGCCCACGCGGCCACGCTCGCCATGACGGCGGTCTTCCTCTCGGTCTCGGTCTTTTTCCAGAACGCGTACCAGGTCGCGGAGTTCGCGTTCGTGCAGCGGATTCTCCCGCCGGAGCGGGTCGGCGCGGCCACCGGGTTGTACAACGGCATGGCGGTGATCATCGGC
>JBDTOH010000239.1:0-8433 GCA_039933355.1 Gemmatimonadota bacterium
GTCGAAGCGCCGGGTCACCCGGGCCGCCTCGGACGGCTGGTGGCTCTTCTTCGCACACGATCCCACCGTCATCATGGGCCGGCTCGGTGAAGGCGACCGTGGGCCGGCGTTAGGCGACGTCGTGCGGGTCGCGAATCCCGGGTTCGAGGGCGTCTAGGCCCGTGGCCGACCTCCCGATTCCCGAGTTCCTCAAAGCCGCCGTCGCCGGCCGGTACGCCGTCGAGGCCGTGATCGGCCGCGGCGGCATGGCCACGGTCTATCGGGCCCGCGACCTCAAGCACGGGAGGGTCGTCGCGCTCAAGCTGTTGAGCCGCGACCTGAGCGCCACCATCGGGGTCGAGCGATTTCTCCGGGAGATTCAGATCGCCGCCCGGCTCCAGCATCCGCACGTGCTCCTCCTGATCGACTCCGGCGAAGTCGACGGCCTGCCGTATTACGTGATGCCGTTCGTCCAGGGTGAATCACTCCGCGTTCTGATCGATCGGTTAGGCACGCTGCCGCCGGAGCAAGTCGTGATGCTCACCGCCGAGGTCGCGGGCGCGCTCGACTATGCCCATCGGGAGGGGCTGATCCACCGCGACATCAAGCCGGAGAACATTCTCCTCTCCGAGGGTCATGCCATCGTCGCGGACTTCGGGGTCGCCAAGGCGATCAGTACCGCCGCGGAGCGCTCGATCACCCGGACCGGGTTTCCCGTCGGGACGGTTGGCTACATGAGCCCCGAGCAGGCCGCCGGCGTCACCGACCTCGATCAGGCGTCCGACGTGTTCAGCTTGGGCTGCGTGGTCTACGAGATGCTGATCGGCGGCCCGCCCGGACGCTGGCTCAGCGAAGATGCCGGCCGAGTGCTCCGGTTCCTCGACGCGGCGCGGGACCAGCGAACCCGCCTCGATCGGCTCCCGGGCTCGGTCGAGCAGGCCCTGGCTAAGGCACTTCTGTTCCGCTCCGAGCAGCGGTACCAGACCGCGGGCGAGTTCGCGACCGAGCTCGCCGCGGCCTTCGGCACCAAACCGAAGTACGCCGAGTCGCGGGTTCGGGAGATCGTCCGCCGGGCGGCGGAGCTCGAGGCGACCACCCCGACCGAGGCCGGCGCGCTCTCGTTAGGCGGGATTCAGCAGCTCGCGGCGCAGGTCGGGATTCCGCCCGCGCATGTCCAGGCGGCGGCGAGCGAGGTCGCCCGCTCGCCCGGTTCGTCCTCATCGGCGTCGGTCGTGAAGCCGAACCGGTTCCTCGGGGCTCCCGCACGAATCATCGTCGAGCGGATGGTCGAGGGGGAGACCAGCGAAGAGGACTACCCCACGCTCGTCGATGAGATCCGGATGACGATCGGCAGCGTCGGGCAGACGAGCACCCTCGGCCGCTCGCTCGCCTGGCGAACGGTGAATCCGCCGGGTCAGGGGAGCCGGACCGTCCACGCCTCGGTCACCCCGCTGAGCGGCCGGACTCGGATACGGCTCGAAGAGACCCTCTCCCCGATCGCAGGAGGCTTGTTCGGTGGTCTAATGGGTGCCATTGGAGGCTTGAGCGTCCCGCTAAGTATCGCACTCGGTCTTGCCGAGATGCACAGCGTTATCGCCGCGCTCATGTTGCTTGCGACAGGGGTCGGCGGGAGCTATGGAGTGGCTCGGACGCTCTTCCGCACCATTCGCCAGAAGCGCGAAGCCGAGCTCGAGCAGTTGGCCGACCGGCTGGCCGGCTATCTCGCAGACGTCAAGTCCAACCCCCGGCGGATCGGCCAATCCCGTTGACTTACAATGGGTTGAGATCTATTGTTGAGCCACTTGAAGCGGGGGCCAGGTGCTCCCCACCCCGAGCCAGCAGGTCGAGGCGACAGGGTCCTGACTGAAGCTCCCTGGGAGTCGTGTCTCCCGGAGCCCCAGAGGACCCCGCTCGGCGGGGTTTTTTTCGTTTCGGGCCGAGGGACGGTGCCGCCCCGCAAATGCCCGAGGGTCGTCGACAGGGAGGATGCCAAACCTGAGCACCAACGAGCGCGAGCGACGGGTTCGGATCAACCGCATGATTCGAATCAGCCCGGTCCGAGTGATCTCCGACGCGGGCGAGCAGTTAGGCGTGTTGACGATCGAAGAGGCGTTGGCCGCCGCGGAAGAGCGCGGGCTGGACTTGGTCGAGGTTGCACCGATGGCTCGGCCCCCCGTCGTCAAGATCATGGATTACGGGAAGTACAAGTTCGAAGAAGCGAAGGCGGCGCGGGCCGCGAAGAAGAAGCAGCATGTGATCGAGGTCAAGGAGATCAAGTTCCGGCCGGGTATTGACGAGCACGACTTCGATTTCAAGACCCGCCACATGCGCGAGTTCCTCACCGAGGGGAACAAGGTCAAGGTGACCATGATGTTCCGGGGCCGCCAGATGGCCCGCATCGACCTCGGCAAAGCGGTGCTCGACCGGGTCGCGACCCAGCTCGCGGACATCGGCAAGGTCGAGTTCGACGCTCGGCTCGAGGGGAAGAACATGACGATGGTGCTGGCGCCGAAGTAGGGAATCGGGAATCGGTCAAAGGGGATTGAAATGCCAAAGATGAAGACCAAGCGGGCCGCGGCGAAGCGGTTCAGCTTTACCGGGACTGGCAAGCTCAAGCGCGGCCACGCGAACAAGCGCCACATTCTGACCAAGAAGACCCGCAAGCGGAAAAACCAGCTCGGAAAGCCCGCGCTCGTGAGCTCGGCGGATTTCCCGCGGGTCAGCCGTTTGTTACTGGCCTAACGGCGAGGAGAGGACCGCATGCCGAGAGTCAAGAGCAACGTCGCGCACCACGCGCGAAAGAAGAAGATCATGAAGGCCGCCAAGGGGGCTTGGGGCGGCCGGAGCAAGCTCTACAAGGCGGCGAAAGAGACCTCCGAGCGGGCGATGCGGTACGCCTACCGCGACCGCCGCAAGAAGAAGAGCGAGTTCCGGGCGCTCTGGATCACCCGGATCAACGCGGCCGCCCGGATTCACGGCTTGAGCTACAGCCGGTTGATCGCGGGTCTCAGCAAGGCCGGCGTCGAGATCAATCGAAAGGTGCTCGCCGACCTCGCGGTCACGGACGCGGACGCGTTTGCGAAGATCGCGGAGCTGGCCAAAGCGGCCCAGTAAGCTTCGGTTGGCAGTTGACCCGGTCCCCCGCGGTCGCCGAAGCTCCGGCGGTCGCGGGGATTTCGTTTGACCCAGCTGTCATGCTGAGGCGCGACAGCGACCGAACGATCGAGGCCGCGCGGGTTCGAGCCGGCGAGCGAGGTCGCTCACGGTGCTCGGGATGACAGTCTCGTGATGACAGGGATATGACCGACTACCCAGAACTCAATGCACTGCTCGAGCGGCTCCCCGCCATCGCGACCCTCGGCGCGGCCGAGCTCGAGCAGGCGAGGATCGAAGTCCTCGGCCGCAAGCAGGGCGCGCTCACCGCGCTCATGCGGAACTTGCCGACGCTCGAGCCCGAAGCCCGAAAGGCGTATGGCGCGGCGATCAACCGGGTCAAAGCGGACTTCGAGCAGGCGTTCGCGGAGCGCGACGCCGCCGTCGGTGGTCCGGCGGCGGCCGGGGGCCCAAGCGAGACCGACCGAACGATGCCCCCGCGGCACCGGTGGGTCGGAGCGATTCACCCTGTGAGCCAGGTCGTGGACGAGATCTGTGGGATCTTCCGAGAGATCGGCTTTGCGGTCGCGGTCGGGCCCGAGGCGGAGACCGAGTGGCTCAACTTTGTCGCGCTGAATTTCCCGGAGGACCATCCGGCGATGGACCTGCACGATACGCTCTATCTCACGGGCGGGCGGACGGGCCGCATCTCTGCCGCGTCCGAAGGCGACGTCTTGCTCCGGACCCACACGTCGCCGGTGCAGATCAGGGTGATGCAGGCGGGGCCGCCACCGTATCGGGTCGTCATCCCCGGGATGGTCTACCGCAACGACGCGTTCGATCCCTCGCACGCGCCCGCGTTCGCGCAGATCGAAGGGCTCGCAGTCGACGAAGGCATCGGGTTCATCGATCTCAAGGCGACCCTCACCCACTTCGCCCGGCGGTTCTTCTCGCGGACCACCAAGGTCCGGTTTCGCCCGTCGTACTTCCCGTTTACCGAACCCTCCGCCGAGCTCGACGTGGAGTGCCAGCTCTGCGGCGGGAAGGGTTGCCCGGCATGCAAGCAGACCGGCTGGATGGAGCTGCTCGGGTGCGGCATGGTTCATCCTAACGTTCTCGTCAACGCCGGCGTCGACGCGGAGAAATACACCGGCTGGGCGTTCGGCATGGGGCCGGGCCGGACCGCGATGCAGCGCTATGCCTTGCCCGACATCCGGCTGCTCTACAGCGGCGACATGCGACTGCTCCGGCAGTTGGGAGGCGTGTAGCCATGACCGCCGTCTCCCGTCGCTGGCTCGAAGGGTTCCTCCAGCGCCCGCTTCCGACCGCGGAGCTGATCCCCCGGCTCGCCATGCTCGGCGCGCCGGCCGATGCCGTCGTCCCGCTCAACGCCGCGCTCCGGGACGTGGTCGTCGCCCTGGTGGAAGAAGTCCGGCCCCATCCGAACGCCGACCGGCTCCTGATCTGTGCCGTCAACGACGGCACCCCGGTCCGCAAGCAGGTCGTTACCGGAGCGCCTAACGCTGCGGCCGGGAAGAAGTATCCGTTCGCGGCGATCGGCGTGACGCTGCCGACCGGCCTCAAGCTGGAAAAGCGCAAGCTCCGCGGCGAGCTCTCCGAAGGCATGCTCTGCTCCCCCGACGAGCTCGGCCTCGGCGCTGAGCACGACGGGCTGATGGTGCTCGACACCGGCGCCGCGCCGGGCACGCCGTTCGCCGAGGCGCTCGAGCTCGATGACGACCAGCTCATCCTGGACATCTCGCCGGTCCGGCCCGACCTGCTCGGGCACAAGGGTATCGCGCGGGAGCTCGCGGCGTCGTACAGGAGCCCGTTCCGGCTCCCGGCGATTCCCGGCATCGAAGCCGTGGACGTCCCGCCGTTTCGTCGCTCGGCCGAACCGGTCGCGACCGGCGGGTTCACGGTGCGGATCGAACCGGGCGCTGCGTGCCGGCGGTTCACGGCCGGGTTGATTCGCGGGGTCAAGGTCGGCCCCTCGCCGGCGTGGCTCAGGGGCAGGCTCGAGTCGGTCGGGTCGCGCTCGATCAACAACGTCGTCGACGCCACCAACTACGTGATGCTCGAGCTCGGCCAGCCGCTCCACGCGTTCGATGCCGACAAGGTCGCCGGAAGCGTCTTGCTCGCGCGCCTGGCTCGGCCGGGCGAGACGTTAGTCACGCTCGACGGCCAGCCTCGTGCCCTCGCCGGCTCGATGACGGTCGTCGCCGACGCCGAGCGGGCGGTGGGGGTTGCGGGGATCATGGGCGGCCGCGAGAGCGAGGTCTCCGACTCGACCGTGAACGTCCTCCTCGAGTGCGCCTGGTGGGAGCCCAAGGAGGTCCGCCGCACGCGGCGTGCGTTAGGCATCGTCACCGAGGCGAGCACCCGGTTCGAGCGCGGCACCGATCTCTGGGGCCTGCCCGACGCGCTCCGGCGCACCGCCCAGATCATTGTCGCGATTGCGGGCGGCACGATGACCGATGAGCCGGCCGACCTCTGGCCCGTGCCGACGAGTCCTCCCCGAATCTTTCTCCGCCTCGCCCGGGTCACCCGGGTCCTCGGCGTCGAGCTGCCGGTCCATGTGATCGAGCAGTGTCTCGTCGCCATCGGCGCGACGGTGGTCGCCAAGCCGGAAGACGGCCGGCTCGCCGTGGACGTTCCAGGCTGGCGTCCCGATCTGGTTGCCGAAGTCGATCTGATCGAGGAGGTCGCCCGGATCTACGGATATGATAAGCTTCCCGATGACCTCCGACCCTTCCGGTTAGGCAATCAGGCCGACGCACCGGGCGAGGTCGTCGCCCGCCGGGTTCGAGCCGGAATGGTGGCCGAGGGGCTCTTCGAGGTCGTCAACATGCCGATCGGGCCGGCCGACGCGGCCGATGCCGTTCGCGTCCTCAACCCGCTCTCGGCCGACCACGGCCATCTCCGACAGACGCTCCTTCCCGGGCTCGTCCGCCAGGTCGAGGTAAACTGGGCCGCGCGGACCCGCGATGTCCGGTTGTTCGAGATCGGCACCGTCTTCGAGGCCGGCGAGACCGGCGGGCGGCCGGTTGAAGCGACTCGGCTCGGCGGCATCGTGACCGGCGCGCGGGAACCGGCTCATTGGACCGCAGGCGGCCAGACGCCCGACGCCGACCTCTGGGATCTCAAAGGTCACTTCGAGCGGGCCGTCGGCTTGGCAAATCCCCGGGCGCAGGTGCAAGTTGAGGGCGATAGATTCGTGGCAAAGCGGCCGGATGGACGGGTGATCGGCTGGGCTCGCGGGCTCAGCGCGGACGCGCCGCCGTGGGCTGCGGGCGTCTTCGGGTTTGAGATCGAGATCGAACCGGTCATCGAAAGGCCGGGCGGGTTCACCCCGCTCCCGACGGTTCCAGCGAGCACGCGGGACTTGGCGCTCCTCGTACCGCCCGGCGTCAGCGCCGAGCGAATCGCCGACGCGATTCGGAAGATCGCGGGCGGGTTGCTCGAGTCCGGCGAGGTCATCGACGAGTACCGCGGTGCGGGCCTCCCGGCCAACCGGCGAAGCGTGGCGTTCCGGCTGACGTTCCGGGGCCGTGATCGCACCCTTCGCGATGTGGAAGTGGACAGCGCGGTGACCCGGATCATCGGGGCTTTGGAGAAACAGCTTGACGTCGCCTTACGATCGTCCTGACCAGCAGGCCCTCGAGCAGTTGGAGCGGGTCACCGCTCTGCTCGAAGGTCAGCTCGCGTCGTGGCGCCGCCGGACTATCAAGGCCGAGCACGAGCTCGAAGAGCTGAAGACCCGTCAGGCGACCTACGCGACCCCTGAGGCCGCCGAGCTCCGGCGCCAGATCCATGACCTCGAAGGTCAGAACGAGGCGCTCCGCCAGCGGATCACGGCGTCGAGGCACCAAGCGGAACAGCTTCGCAGCCGGCTTCGGTTCATCGAAGAGCGAACGGTGGGAGACGCGGGATGAGCAGCGAAAAACACGCGGTGCAAGTGAAGATCGGCGGTCAACTCCTCACGGTGAGCTCGGAGCATCCTCCCGAGTACACCGAGCAGGTCGCCGCCCACTTCGACGCCGCGTTTCAAAATATTCGGTCCTCGATGCCCACGGTCGACGCCCATCGGGCGGCGATTCTGGCCGGCCTCGCCGTGACCGACGAATTATTTCAAGCGCGCCAATCCGATGTCGCGACCGCGGACCGGATTCAGTCGATCACCGAGCAGTTGGCGCGCCTCCTTCCCCCCGCGAGCCGGGGGGGTAAAGCCTAGGAAGGTCGCCCTAGGCCACTGACCATACGCGCGGCTCACTGGAGCCGTGTTGGGGGTATAAACATGACGCCAACCGACCTACTCCCCTGGGGTCTAGGGGCGCTCGCCGGAATCGCTCTCGCTCTCATCGGGTCCAGCTTCTATCTGCGGGGCCGCCGCCGCAACGCCGCCGCGATCCTCGAACAGGCGCGCGAGGAGGCGAAGTCCGCGCTCACCCGCGCCCAGGACGACGCCGAGAAGGCGAAGGCCGCCGCGGTCGTCGAGGGAAAGATCGATGCCCTCCGCCTTCGGGAAGACGTCGAGAGGGAAGTAGCCCGCCGCCGCGAAGAGGCCGATCGGGGCGAGCGACGCTTGGAGGAACGAGAGCGGAACCTCACCAAGCGAAGCGATGAGGTGGACCGCCAGGCCAAGTCGGTTGCGGGGCAGCAGTCGGCCATCTCGCAGCGAGAGCTTTCACTCGATGGGAAGCACAAAGAAGTCGACGCGCTGATTCACGAGCAGCGGAGTCGGCTCGAGCGGATCGCCGGCCTTTCCGCCGAGGAGGCCAAGCGCGAATTCCTCCAGCGGGTCGAAGACGAGGCGCGGACTCAGGCCGCCGCGTTGGCTCGCGATATCAAGGAGCAGGCGAAGCGCGGCGCCGACCGCGACGCGAAGCGAATCCTCGCCACGACGATCCAGCGGCTCGCGTCGGAGACCACCGCCGAGACGACGGTCGCCGCCGTCGCCCTCCCCAACGATGAGATGAAGGGTCGGATCATCGGCCGCGAAGGCCGGAACATCCGCGCATTCGAGCAAGTCACCGGCGTCGATCTGATCATCGACGACACGCCGGACACGGTCGTCGTGTCGTGCTTCGATCCGATTCGGCGCGAGGTTGGACGCCGCGCCCTCGAAGCGCTGATCACCGACGGCCGGATTCACCCCGGCCGGATCGAGGAGATCGTCAAGAAGATTCGCGAGGAGCTCGAGAAGCAATTGGCCGAGCTCGGCGAGCAGGCGGCGTTCGAGACCGGAATCCACGGTCTCCACCCTGAAGTCATCAAGCTGATCGGCCGGATGCGTTACCGCACCTCGTACGGCCAGAACATCTACGAGCACTCCAAGGAAGTTGCCTGGCTGGCCGGGAT
>JBDTOH010000240.1:0-8422 GCA_039933355.1 Gemmatimonadota bacterium
GCGCCCCGCGTTCGATCTCGCCCGCCTCGCGTCTGCGCTGTCGAGCGCGGCTTTGTCGTCGTGAAGGTCGACGCGATGGGAACGCCCGGCCGCAGCAAATCGTTCCACGACGCGTACTACGGCAACATGACGGACAACGGCATTCCCGATCAGATGGCTGCCATCAAGCAGCTCGCGGGCCGCATCCGTCAGATGGACCTCGATCGCGTGGGCATCTTTGGCCATTCCGGAGGCGGGTTCTCGTCCACGGACGCAATTCTGAGCTATCCGGACTTCTTCAAGGTGGCGGTGTCGAGCTCCGGCAATCACGACAACCGGAGCTATAACATCTACTGGTCGGAGAAGTATCAGGGGCTGATGAAGCGCGACACGACGAAGAAGACCGACAACTACGAATCGTCCGCGAACGCGACCTACGCCAAGAATCTGAAGGGAAAGCTGTTTCTGATGACCGGCGACATGGACGACAACGTGCACCCGGCGATGACGCTCCAGATCGTGAATGCGCTGATCAACGCGAACAAGAGCTTCGATTTTCTCGTTCTGCCTAACCGGGCCCACAACCTGAACGAGCCGTACGTGATCCGGCGCCGATGGGATTACTTCGTGGAGCACCTCCTCGGCGTCGAGCCGCCGCGCGACTTCGAGATCGTCCGGCCGACCGATCCATGGGCGGCCTCGACCGCGAATCCCGAATGACCACCGAGGGCGAGGGGTCAGCTCCTCGCCCGACCGTCTCCTACGCCCGCCGCCTCGGGCTCTTCAGCGGCACGATGGCGGTGATCGGCGGGATCATCGGTTCGGGGATCTTCCTCAACCCCGCAATCGTCGCCCAGCGGCTCGGATCGTCCGGGCTGATCGTTCTGGCGTGGGCGTTAGGTGGGATCGTGGCGCTGCTCGGCGCGTTCATCTACGGCGAGCTGGGTGCGCGGCTCCCTGCGGCCGGCGGAAGCTACGCCTACCTCCGCGCCGCGTTCGGTCCCCTGGCGGGCTTCATGTACGCCTGGGCGCTGCTGCTGATCATCGCCACTGGTGCGATCGCCGCCGTCGCGTACACCTTCGCGACCTACTTCTTGCGTCTATTCGACGGTCCGCCGGGTTGGGCGGCCCCGGTCGGCGCTGCGGCGATTACGGTTCTCTCGCTCATCAATGCCGGCGGGGTCAAGCCGGCCGCCTGGACTCAGAACGTCTTCACCGTCCTCAAGCTGGTGGCGCTCGCTACGCTGATCATCGCCGGCTTCCTCGTCACACCCTCGAGCAGCAACTGTGCCGGCTGCCCGATCGCCACGCCGCCGACCGGGACGGGCGGGATCGCGCTGGCGATCGCGGCCGCGCTCGTGCCGATCCTTTTTTCCTATGGCGGCTGGCAGCAGACGAACGACATCGCCGAAGAGCTGATCGACGCCGAGCGAACCTTGCCGCGGGCGCTCGTGCTCGGCGTGATCGGTGTGGTATCGGTGTATGTGCTCGCGAACCTCGCCTACCTCCGCGTGCTCGGGCCGGTCGCGCTAGCGAACAGCACCGCGCCGGCCTCGGACACATTGGAGCGCGCCTTCGCCGGTGGCCGCACGTTCGCGGCGGTGGGGATCATCGCGTCCACCTTCGGGTTCTTGAATCTGGTGATTCTGGTCTCGCCACGAGTCTACCAGGCCATGGCGCGCGATGGGCTGTTCTTCAAGTCGTTCGCTCGGCTCCATCGGACCTCGAAGACCCCAGTGACCGCAATCCTGTTCCAGGGCGCCTGGGCGATCCTCCTGCTGTTCTCGGGAACCTACGGCCAGCTCCTCGACTATGTCGTCTTCGCGGACTGGATCTTCTTCGGCTCGACTGCGATGGCTCTGATCGTGTTCCGGCGCCGCGGCATCGGCGCCGGCTCGCGCTTCCGCACTCCGGCTTATCCCGCCACGGTCCTCCTCTTCGTCACCGCGGCGGTGTATGTCGTCGTTGGTTCAGTCTGGTCCAACCCGACCAATGCCCTCCGCGGGATTCTGTTGCTTGGTCTGGGAGTTCCCGTCTACCTCTGGTGGTCCCGCCGCCTAGCTTGAGTCGTTCGCAGGTGCGGAGCCGTTCATTTCGGAAACCTCAAACGTTCGGCCAACGTCAAGCATCGAACTGCTTGGCCCCAACCAAAGAGATATCCCATGTCGATCGCCCGCGACCTCCGGTATGCCGCGCGCGGCCTTCGCCGCGACCGGGTGTTCACCCTCGTCGTCCTGGTGACGCTCGCCGTCGGCATCGGGATCAGCACGGCCGTCTTCAGCGTCGTCCGCGGGGTCATTCTCAAACCTCTCCCCTACCTCGAGCCGGATCGGATCGTGACCATCTGGTCCACCAATCCGCTCCGGGGATGGAGTCGGGGCGGCGTCTCGCGTCAGGACGCCGACGACTGGAGCCGGGACACTCATTCGCTGGCGGCACTGGCCACCTATGTGCCCCAGCAGGCCAACGTCGCCTCGGGCGACACCCCGGCGCGGATCGAATACGCGCTCGTGACGCCTGATCTCTTCGCCGTCCTCGGCGTCAAGGTGCGCTACGGCCGACCGTTCGGCCCGGCCGACAACGAGCCGGGGCGTGGGACCGCGGTCATTCTGAGTCACGCGTTCTGGCGGCAGTTGACGGGTGGCGATCCGGCGATCGTCGGGCGGCCGATCTCCCTCGACGGGCGGCCGGTGACCGTGATCGGCGTGCTCGAAACGGGCGTCGCCTTCCCGAGCCCAACCACCGCCCTGTGGGCGCCGTTTGGAACGACGCCCGATGCGACGGGCCCCCGGCAGGCTCGCTGGGTCCAGGCAATCGGGCGCCTCCGCGCCGGAGTGGGACTCGCCCAAGCCCAAGCGGAGTTCGATGCGGTCGGTAAGCGCCTCGCCGCAACCTATCCCGAGACCAACCGCGACACCGGAATTCTCCTCGAGCCCGAGCTCCACGCGGAGACCGGCGGAGCCCGGGCCGCGCTGCTGCTGCTGTGGGGGGCCGCCGCGCTCCTCCTGATCGTCGTCGTGGCCAACGTCACCAACCTCCTCCTCGCCCGAGCTCGCGGCCGGGAGCGGGAGATCGCTCTCCGCGCATCGCTAGGTGCCGGCGGTGCGAGCCTGCTTCGCCAGAGCCTGACCGAGAGCCTTCTGCTTGCCGGCGGCGGCGCGCTCCTCGGCGTGCTGCTGTCCGCGGCCGCGCTGACATTGCTCAGCCGGATCAGCGTCGATCTGCCTCGTCTGGCCGAAGTCCGGATCGACGGCTGGGTCCTGGTCTACACCGTTGCCGTCGCGCTGGCCATCGGCTGCGCGTTTGGTCTCCGGCCCGCTTGGCGGGCTCTCAGGGTCGACCCCGCGGAGATTCTTCGCCGCGGCGGCCGCGGTATCAGGGGAGCGGGCGACGGACTCCGCCGCGCGCTGGTCGTTGCCCAGGTCGCGGTGACCGTCGTCGTCCTCGTTGGAGCGGGCCTGTTGTTCAGGAGTTTTGACCGGCTAACGGCGATCGATCCCGGGTTTGCAACCGCTGGCCGGGTTACGCTTCGGCTCGCGCCCGACTGGGTCACCTATCCGGAACGCGATCGGGCGGCCGCTCTGTGGAACGATCTGATCGGGCGGATCGGCGCAATCGGGGGAGTCGAACGAGTTGGCGCGGTCAACCGAATGCCGCTGACGGGGAACTGGTGGACGACCGAGTACGCCGTCGACGGAAAGGTGCTCGAGCGCGGCCGCGAGCCCACCGCCAACTTCCGCGTCGTGGTCGGACCCTACTTCGAGACGATGGAGATCCCGTTGCTCGAGGGGCGGCTGCTCGATCAGCGCGATGGCGTTGGAGCGGGCCTCAGCACGGTCATCAGCCGCGCGCTGGCTCGCCGGGAGTGGCCCGGCCGGAGCCCGTTAGGCGCACGGATCAATTTTGCGCCCGAGATGAAAGCCGCGCCGATGTACACGGTCGTCGGTGTGGTGGACGACATCCGGAGCGGCTCCCTCGCTGAAGCGCCCACACCGGTCGCGTACGTCTCGCTGGCTCAGGCCCGCTACGGCCATTTCGGGGACTGGGGCATGGACGTAGTGGTTCGAACGGCGGATCCGCGGGTCGCGCTCGACGCCGTCCGCCGGGAAGTCCACTCGCTCGCACCGAACCTTCCGGTCTTCGCCGTGAAACCGCTCAGCGACCTCCTCAGAGAAGATCTCAGTCAGCGCCGATTCACGCTGCTCTTGCTCGGCATCTTCGGCACCGTCGCCGCCCTGCTCGCGGCGGTCGGCCTTTATGGGCTGATGACCGTCACAGTGACCCAGCGCCGGAGCGAGCTGGCGCTTCGACTTGCGCTCGGCGCGGACAGCAGATCGCTCCTTTGGGACGTCGTCGCGCGCGGGGCCGGGCTCGCGATGCGGGGAACGGCAATCGGGCTTCTCGTTGCGGCCGGCTTGAGCCGCGCGGTGGCCTCGATGCTGTACGAGGTTCGTCCGCTCGATCCGATGACCTATGGCGTGGTGGCCGTCGTGATCCTGGCAATCGCGCTCGCCTCGGCGTGGGCGCCCGCGCATCGAGCGTCGCGGACCGAGCCCATGGAAGCGCTCAACGGCGACTGACCCCGCGGCGGTCTACGAAGCACGTCGTATTGACATACGAAGGACTTCGTAGACATCGGGTCTTTGCTCAAATCTCCCCGGACCGCCATCCCGACCGAAGCCGAGCTCCGCATTCTGCTTTCGCGGGTCGGCTTCCTTCCCTGGCCATACGGGCCTTGGAGTCCGGGCGGACGTCGGCCGAGGAGATCGCCGAGATCCGCAAGCTGATCGCGCAGCATGAATCCCGGAGCAAGCGGTGACGGACCCGTGCACGCAGTCGGCTGGGCGCTGATTCACTCGCTCTGGCAGGGGGGTTGTCCTCGCCGTGGCGGTCGTGGTTCTCCGGCTGCTCGACCGCGACGCCTAACGACGCGCTCGGGCCATACCTCGCTGAGCGCGCTCGCGAAGAGTTCTACCGAGGGGAGGTCGTCGAGGTAGCCGGCTGGCGGTTGGCTCGATCGGAGGCCCGGCTGGCCGCGCTCGCAACCTTGCTCCGCGCCGAAGGCTGACCCGCCACACCTAACGCGCGACGTACCGTCCTACAGTCCTGCCGCCCTGCCGCCCTCCGAGACCAGTCCGCTTCGCCCGATAGCCTCGAGCGCCGACTCGAGCCTGGCCCGCCTCGTGCCTCGCACAACCTCATACCGGCAGCCGAACTTCTCCAGCGCATCCCGGAACAGCCGGTCCAGGTCAGATCGCTCCGCCGGACGGTCCCGAACGCCGTCCGCCTGCCACGGCAAGTCCACATCCGCGAGCAAGTAGAGATCGGCCCTGCGTTCGGCGACCAACCTCGCCAACCACTCGGGCCGGAGCCCGTAGTAGTGCCCCGCGTAGACCCATGTGCTCAGGAGATCGGTGTCGTGAAAGACCGCCGTTCGGGCGATCGCGAAGGCCGCATCCTCGACCGCCATCTGTCCGCGAGCGATCGGCTCCACGTCCAAGGCCGTGAGAAACCCGCCTCGCGCCTCCGCATAGCCGCGGGCGAATTCGGGCGTCCACAGCGTGCGGAAATGCGCCGCCAACTCCGTCGCCAGCGTTGTCTTGCCGGTGGACTCCGAGCCGGTCACGACGATGCGAGGTATGACTTGCGCCACTGCAGGTGCCCGGAGATCGCGAGCCCGAGAAATACCGTGTAGAGAAAGGCCGTGAGATAGTTGCCCAGGGAGAAGAACGTGGGCACGGAAACCAGATTGACCCCGATCCAGACCGGCCACGTCTCCAAATACTTCCGGGCCATCATCCATTGCGCGAGCAAGCTCACCACAGCGAGCGTCGCATCGAGCGCCGGAAGCGGGTCCTTCGTCGAACGGAGAATCACCGTGAGGACGGCCGTGCCGACGATCGCGATCACGATCAGTGCCACGCCTAGGCGCGGCGGCGTCTTGGTCACCTTGAGCGGAGTCTTTCCCTCACCACCCCGGAGCCATTCGTACCAGCCGTAAACCGAGATCACGAAATAGAAGACCTGCAACGCCGCCAAGGCATACAGATGCCCGCGGTAGAAGATGAGGGTGTAGAGGGCGACGTTGATGATCGACGTGGGCCAGCCCAATACGTTCTGCTTCGTGTTGAAATAGACGCTGACGATTCCGACTGCGACGGCAATGAGTTCGAGGACGCTCACAAACGAGTCCGGCGCGTCAGCGCACGATGGGGCCGAGGGTATCGTGGTGCGCGGAGATGAGCTGGCGGAGATAGCTCCCGAGGTGATTGCGCGACTCGAACCCCGCCGAGCGTGCGGCCGCGTCCTCTTCCGCCGCCGCCACCTTCGCGGGCTCAGCATAGTGCGGCAGATCCCGATAGAAGCCGATCGTAAAGCTGTCCCACGCAGGCCCGGTCACCTTGTCGAAGATCAGGTTGGTGGGCCGGCCGGTCCTCGCGAGGAACTCGTTTTCCATCTTTCGCTCGGCCCGAAGCGAGTCCCGCTTGCCGGCGAGCGCTTGAAAGATCTCGAGGTGGAAATAGCCGGCGGGGCCGGCGGCCGCGTCGAGCGCGCTCACGGGGGGTCCGGCAACGTAGAGCTCTTCCCGCCACGAAACCCATTGGTCGAGCTGCCGCCCGAACTGCCCGTCATCGAAGCCCGTCTTCTTGACGGCTGCGCGCCACCGGCCCGCGCGGGTCTCACCGAAGTGCTCCGCCACGCTCCCGATCGGGATGAGGAGCATGAGATCCCATTGATCGCCTTGCGCATGCCGGAGCACCAGCGGGCGGTGTTCCTCCGCGGCGTCATACACCGGCATCCGCGCTTTGACCGCGTCGATGAGGTGGAGCAGGTGCCCGGGCGCGGCCCGGATGAAAACGGCTTGGTAGACCGCCGGGCTGTCGGCCGGAGCTGCTGCCAGGGCGGTGAGGACCGCAAGCGTCGTCAGCAACATGGGACTCTCGGGGAAAGGTTACTCGTCGTCACAGGATGTGGCGCGGCGGGTCTCGGGCGGCCGGAAGTCCGCGAGCCGACGGAGCAGATCCTCAGGGCCGGTCGAGACGACGAGCATCCCGCGCTGCGATTCGCGGACGAACTGATCGACCAAGGCGTCGTCCACGCCCGCGAGCTGATGGGTAAAGTAGTCGTTGGTGTTGAGGAGCCCGAGCGGCTTTTGGCGGAGGCCCTGCGTACCCCATGTCCATACGTCGAACGCGTCGCTCAACGTCCCGGGCCAGCCGGGGAGCACCAGAAACCCGTCCGCGAGATCGCCGATCTCGCGCTGCCGGTCGGCTTCGCTCGGAACCACCCGAAGCTCGCTCAAGCCGAGATGCGGCAGCTCCCTCTCTTCCTGGCCTTCGACCGTCACCCCGATGACGCGGCCGCCGGCCTTGAGCGCCTCGTCTGCGACGATGCCGGCGATGCCTAACGAGCCGCCCCGGTATGCGACCGTGACCGCGTGGCTCGCCAGCATCCGGGCGACTGCACGGGTCACGTCTATGTACTCGATCGGGACCGTCTCGCGGGTGTCGGCCAGTATGCCCAGACGCCGGATCACGCGCTACCTTTTGGCCTCGGGCACGACGACGGCCGGAACGCCCTTGTCCCGAACCAGGGCGTTGAGCCGAGCCACGTCACCGGTGAGGATCGCCTCGACCTCACGCCGGTTGGATTCCCAGAGCCGGTTGAGGTCCTCCAGCCGGGCCCGCATTCCCTGAGTCAGCGGGGCCTCGGTTTGGTCTACGGCATTCGCCAGGTTGAGGTACTGGTCGATGATGCCGTTCCGGAAGTTGATCACGTCCTGAAACGTCTTTCCCCTGGTATTGGTGAGCTTCCCCTCCACGGCGTCGATCTTCTCGACGATTGCGCGGCCCGCCTTGGCGATCGTGTCGGCGTCGGCCAGGCCGCTGGTCCGATCGATCAGCGAGCGAATCTGATCGCGGACGGCCCCGGCCCGCTTCGCGAAGCCCTGGACCTCGTTCATCCGCGCTTGCAGCCGCGCCAGGACCTGCTGCTCCGCTCTCACGTCGTCCGGGGACGCTTTGGCCCGCGGATCGGGAAGCACCTCGAGGGTCCGCGTCACGGTCTCCGAGCCGGCCGTGAGCTTCACTTGGTACGACCCCGGCGCCACCCGATAGCCGGCCGCGCCTTCCGCCAGCATCCGGCCCGGAATCCGGGTGATCGTCTCGTGCCGGAGATCCCACACGAACCGGTTGAGGCCCGCCGTCGGCGTTAGGCGGGTGAATCCGTTCGGATCGCCCGGCTTGGCCGGAGCGCTGGTGGCGGTCCGAACGACCGCGCCGCTTCCGTCGAGAAACTCGAGTGTGACCGTCGCCGAGCTGTCGGGCGCCTTCGCCAGGTAGAAGTAGACGATCGCGCCGCCCGGGGCGTTCGTCCCGAGCCCGGGCACGGCGCCGCCGCCGCCCAAGTTGGTCCGGTACGCGGCCCGCGGCACGAACAAATG
>JBDTOH010000241.1:0-8381 GCA_039933355.1 Gemmatimonadota bacterium
CTGCCGACGTCGCGGCGGCTCGTTGTGTTCTCGCTCGAGGACCCCGAGCCTCTCCTGCTCGGAGAGGAGCCAGTCTGGCGCGACGGCTCTCTCGCAGGGAGGATCACGTCGGCGGCGTACGGGCACACGCTCGGCCGGAGCGTTGGCCTTGGATGGGTCAACCACTTCGCTCCGGCCGACGACGCGTTCCTGACATCAGGTCGCTACGAGATCGAGATCGCGGGCGACCGCTTCGCGGCTCGGCTGCACCTCGAGCCGCCGTACCACCCTGCGGGCGATCGTCTCCGTTCGTAGGTCGCGGGATGCCTCGAGCGGACTGCCGGCTCAGCCGCCCGACATCAGGCCGCCATCGACCGTCACGGCGGAGCCGGTGACGTAGCTCGAGTCGTCGCTGGCGAGCCACATCACGGTCCGGGCGATCTCGTCCGGCTTGCCGAGCCGCTTCTCGGGGACCCGAGCCTCCATCCGCTGCTTGTTCGCGGGATTATTGCCTAACAACCGCGCCATCATCGGCGTGTCGATCGGGCCGGGGCAGACCGCGTTCACCCGAATCTTGAGGGAGGCGCATTCGAGCGCCGCGACCTTGGTGAGGCCGAGCACGCCGTGCTTGCTGGCCACGTACGGGCTCGCGGACGCGCTCCCGATGAATCCGTTCACCGACGCGGTGTTGATGATCGACCCGCCGCCTTGCTTCCGCATCTGGGCGATCTCGGCCTGCATCGAGAGCAGAACGCCGCGCAGGTTGGTGTTGATCACCTCGTCCCACCGATCGAGCGTCATCTGCTCGATGAAGGCGAAGCGCCCCTCGATTCCGGCATTGTTGTGGGCGACGTCGATCCGGCCAAACTCCTTCACCGTTGCATCGACGAGAGCCGTGATGTCACCGGGCACCGTGACGTCGGCATGGATGTACTTAGCCGAGCCGCCGGCCTCGCGGATCCCGGCCGCGACCTGCTCGCCCAACGCCTGACGTCTCCCGCAGAAGACGACCTTTGCCCCTTCGGCGGCGAACGCCTCGGCGGTGGCTTTCCCGATGCCCGACGTCGCGCCGGTGATCAACACGACCTTGCCGGCGAACCGCCCCGCGGCCACGGGCGAAGGTGCGGCGCCCGGCCGGGTTAGAGGCGTCCCTGCGACCAGCATCGCGCCGGTGGTCGCGAGCAGGTCACGGCGCGAGATCGCAGAAGACGGCGAGTCTGTCATGGGCTTGTCTCCGGTCGAGAAGCTGGCGGCGGTCGGGGGGAACCGATGATGATCGACGGCTCTGGAACATGGCGGATCGAAGTGACCTTCGACAGGGGGTGCCTCGGTTCTCTTTTCGCCCTTTCGCACTTAGGTTCTCGACCTCCACTCTCCTCTGCCCTTGAGTCCACCGATGGCTTTCGAAACCGCTCTCACCGTCGCCTCGCCCGAGTCGTTCGACACGCCGTTCTTGGCCGTCGTTTTGCCTCAGGGAGATCTGCCGCAGTCGCTCGCGGCGCTCGACCGGGCAACCGGCGGGGCGTTGAGCCGGGTGATCGCGGCCGGTGACTTTAAGGGCAAGAAGGACGAGGTGGCGCTGCTCTATCCGGAGCGGCAGCCGGCCCGGGTGCTCCTGATCGGAGTCGGGAAGGCGGAGGATGTTACCCGGACCCAGTTGCGGAGGGCTGCAGGAATCGCGGCCAAACGGGCGCGGACCCTGGGCGCACCAACGGCGGCCCTCTGGTACACTTCGGAGTCGAGAGGCAAGGTCAGCTGGCGGGAGGTCGCTCAGGTGGCGGCGGAGGGCGCTCTGCAGGGCGCTTGGTATTTCGGTGAGATGAAGCGCCCGCCGGAAGAGCCGAAGCCGCCCCTCGAGCGGCTCACCATCCTGATGGGCTCCGATGCGGAGGCCGAGATGACCGCGGGCCATCGGGTCGGCAGCGCGATCGGGGCCGGTCATGTAGCGGCCCGGGGACTTCAGGTTCTTCCCGGCAACCTCTGCACGCCCGAGTACCTCGGCAAGGCGGCGATCGAGCTCGCGGCCCGGTTCGCCCTAACGGCGACGGTGCTGGACGGGAAACAGATTCTGGCCGAAGGGATGCATGCTTTGCTCGCGGTGGCGCAAGGGAGCGCGCTCGATCCGCGCTTCATCGTGCTCGAGTATTCCGGCGCGCCGAAATCAAGCCGGCCCGTGGTCTTGATCGGAAAGGGTGTCACCTTCGACACGGGCGGTATCTCGATCAAGCCGGCGCAAGGAATGGAGGACATGAAGTTCGACATGTCCGGCGCCGCCGCCGTGCTGGGTACCTTCGAGATGTTGGGCCGCCTCAAGCCAAAGGTGAACGTCGTAGGGCTGATCCCGTCCGCCGAGAACATGCCGTCGGGCACGGCATACAAGCCCGGCGACGTCGTCAAGAGTCACTTCGGCAAGACGATCGAAGTGGTGAACACCGACGCCGAGGGTCGACTGCTGCTCGCTGACGCGCTTTCGTACGCGCGACGGTTTGACCCGGCCTGCGTGCTCGACATCGCGACCTTGACCGGAGCGATCCTGATCAGCCTGGGCAATATCGCCGCGGGTGTGATGGGAACCGATTCGGCGCTCGTCCAAGAGGTGATTGCAGCGGGGGCTCGGGCCGCGGAGCGCGCCTGGGAGCTTCCCTTGTGGGACGAGTACCGAGATCTCATCAAGTCGGACATTGCCGACATGAAGAACAGCGGGGGCCGGAACGCTGGGAGCATCACGGCGGCCTGGTTCCTTCGCGAGTTTGTCGAAGGGTTTCCATGGGCGCATCTCGACATCGCTGGGATGGACAACATCGACCGGGACGATCCGGCGATGGTGAAGGGGCCGACGGGGGTCGGAGTTCGGCTCTTCAGCGAATTCGTGTTAGGCCGCGCGGTGGCGTAGCCGCGGCGGGAACGAGCGCGTGAGCAAGCCGGTCTTGTCTCGGCCAGGTCGAGGATGGCTCATGGCCGTCCTGGTCACGCTTTCGCTCCTCGCGTCCGGATCGTGGGCGAGCGCGCAAGTCCCCGATTCGGCCCGAACCGATACGGTGAAAAAAGACTCGACCGACGTCTCGGGCCTCTTTCTCAAGACTCAGGAAGAGTCCCGGATTCGGACCGACGTGTTGCCGCTGCTCGGCGCCGATCGCCTTCTTCCCGCCCTCAGCCGCTTCGTCTTCGATCGCGACTCGCTCGAGTGGATGACCGCGGAGACGGTCAGCGACATCCTCACAAAAGTCCCCGGTGTCTATCTCTGGCGAGGTGGGTGGCTCGGCCAGACGGAGATGCCGAATTTTCAGGGACGCATGGGCGCCGGCACCCAATTCTTTCTCGACGGCGTGCCCTATTTGCCGCTCGGAGTGGACAGCCTCGCCGTCGATCCGTCTCTTTTCGCGCTGAGCTTCCTCGAACGAATCGAGATCGAGCGGCTTCCCGGTCAGCTTCGCGTGTATCTCTACACCAAGCGCCACGACCGCCTCGTGCCGCGAAGCCGCGTGGGGATCGCCAGCGGCGATCAACAAGTCGCGCGGTATCAGGCGTCGTTGGAGGCCCGGCGCAAGTCCGGCGTGGGTTTCGTCGCTGCGGCGGAGCACCTCGCGGTGCCGCAGCAGACGGCTTTGGGTGGATCGTACAGCAATACGCAGGTCTGGGCTCAGCTGAGTTACGTCAAACCTCACTTCGGGGCCGAGTTCCAGCTGTTCCACCAAGGCCCCCGGCGCGACCCGCAAACGTCCAAGATTGACGGCGTCACCAAGTTGCTCACCGAGGGCTTCAACGGCAGCCGCCAGGATCTTCAGGCCCGGCTGTACTATTCCGCTCAGCGAGCCGGGATCGGACCGCGCGTCGATCTGGTCTGGTCCCGGAGCGCCTGGACGCCGAAGCTCGACACGCTCATTGCCGGCGACAGTCAGACCCACGTCACCTATGGCGACCAGGCCATCAGCCAGATCGCTGCGATCGCCAGCTACCGGCTTCCGCGAGCGAGCGTCCAGCTCACCGCGCTCAACCGGTCGCGGTGGACTCCGTACGAGGTCCGGGCCGCGATCGGTGCCTCGCCTAACGCTCTCCTCACCGCGAGCGCCGAGGCCCAGTACCAGAGTCACGACGGCGGCAGGACGAGCCAGCTCGTGACCGGCCAAGCCGGTCTTGCGCTGCCGTTCCGCTTCCGGGTGACGGGGATCTGGCGCCAGGGGTCGGTCGTCGACTATCCGCAGCTGCCGACCGGACCGGCCCGGAACATCTCCGACCGGGGTGTGGTCGGCGGGTTCGATCATCCGCGCTTCGCGGCCGAGGTGGGTTACTGGAAGACGGACGGGTTCGCACCGGAGCACTTCGCCCAGTTCCCGTTCATCGATTCGATCACGCCGCTGGCCCCGACTCAATGGGTGACTTTCTCCGGCAGGATCGCGCCCCGCCAATGGCTCATCCTCGACGGCTGGTACAGCAACCCGATCGGAGCAAGTCCCGACGGCGCTCCCCGGACCCATTCGCTCACGAACCTAACGATCCAGAGCAAGTTCCTCCGAACTTTTCGGAGCGGCATCTTCGGGCTCAAAGTCCAGTTCTCCATGGAGACCTGGGGCCCCGGCTTCCTCGGCTACGATAAGGCGGCCCAGCAGCCGGTGCGGATCCCCGGCGCCACGTTCTTCCGCGGCTATCTCCAGCTCAAGATCGCTGACTTCGTGGCGTATTACGATCGCGCCAACTTCCAGGCCACTCGCCTGACTTACGTCCCGGGGCTTCCGATTCGCGATTTCATCTCGACCTTCGGCGTCCGCTGGGAGTTCACCAACTGATGCGCCGACTCGGATTGATGGTGCTTGCGACAGGGGGATTCGCTTGCGGCGGGTCGGATGTCACCGGTCCCGGTGACTTCTCGTTCACGTTCGACGACCCGATCGGAGACACTGCCTCGGTCCAGACCGGCACGGGTGCGATAGATCTAGTCCAGTTGAATGGAACGGTCGGGCCGATCACGCTGCTCTTCCGGCTGACGTTCTCGCGGCAAGTAACGCCTTGGTCGGAGCACAAGACGAACGCGCTCGACGGCTTTCTCGACCTCGACCTCGATCGCAACCCCGGTACGGGGCTGAGCGGAGCGGCCCTCGCCGGTGGTGGCCTCGACTCGCTCGACCTCGGCGCCGACGCATATGTCGATCTTCGCGACAACGGGCATGGGCAGGTCGGACTCCTCATGCCGAGCACCTCGGGGCAGGCGCTGACGCTGGTGAGCGCCCGCTTCGATGGAGCGCACGTGACGATCGAGATCCCGCGCACCGCGCTCAAGGGGTTCATCGCGGATTCGCTCTGGGCCGGAGCCGTGGTGGGGAGCCGGGACCTTTCGATCACCGATATCGCGCCTAACACGGGCCACTTCGAGATCGGGAGACCCTGACGTCGCATGGCCGAGCCCCTCGTCTTTGACCAGCGGAACCCGGGGGGTGAGACGTCGGACCATTCGGCGGAGCTCTTCCAGGCGGCCCTCGAGTCCACCGCGGACGGAATTCTGATCGTCGACCGGCACCGCCGGGTGACCTGGTACAACCGGACCTTCCTCGAGTTGTGGCGCATCCCGCCGGTGTTGGCGCAGACCCGGAACGACGAGGCGCTGCTGTCCTTTGTCCTCGATCAGGTTGTCGATCCCGAATCGTTCCAGGCGAAGGTGGGGGATCTGTACGCCAATCCGGACGAATCGAGCTTCGACGTCCTGTCGTTCATTGACGGGCGCTGCTTCGAGCGCTACTCGTTGCCTCAGTTCATCGGTGGTGACATCGTAGGAAGAGTCTGGTCGTTTCGGGACATCACCGAACGGGGCCAGGCCCAGGAAGCGCTTCGGCGGAGCGAAGAGCGGCTCCGCCAGATCATCGACACGGTACCGAACTTCATCTTCGCCAAGGACGCCGACGGCCGGTTCATTCTCGTCAACCGAGCGATGGCCGAAGCCTATGGGACGACCGTCGAAAACCTGCTTGGGAAGACCGACGCCGACTTCTCCCGGTCGGAGCAGGAGATCCAGCGGCGCCGGGAGACCGACCTCACGGCGATCCACTCGGGTCGCCCGCTTCACATTCCCGAAGAGCCGGTCACTCGCGCCGACGGCCAAGTCCGCTGGCTCGAGACCGTCAAGATTCCCTTTACGTTTTCCGGGACGGCTGTCCCCGCGATGCTTGGGGTCTCGACCGACATCACAGACCGACGCCGGCTCGAGGCCGAGCTGCTCCACGCTCAGAAGATGGATGCGGTCGGCCGGCTCGCCGGTGGGATCGCGCATGACTTCAACAACCTCCTGACGGCGATTCTTGGCTATAGCGATGTGCTGATGGAGGGAATCCCAACGGGGAACGTGCTCCGGCCGGAAGTAGAGGAGATCGTCAAAGCGGGCCAGCGGGCTGCTCAGCTGACGCGCCAGCTCCTGGCGTTCAGCCGCCGCCAAGTGTGGCAGCCGCGCCTGATTGATCTCAACAACGTGGTCGGAAACATGGAGCGTCTGCTCCGCCGGGTTATCGGCGCGAAGGTCGACTTCACAACTCGGCTGGCAGCGGACTCAGGCCGGGTCAAGGCCGACCCGGGTCAGATCGAGCAAATCCTGATGAACCTCGTGGTCAACGCGCAAGATGCGATGCCCGAAGGCGGAAGTCTGACGATCGAGACCATCGCGCTCGGAGCCGGCGAGGTATCGGAAGCTCTGAGGCGTGCGTCCGGCCCCGGCGCGTTTCTCGGGCTCAAGGTAATCGACACGGGGACGGGCATCTCGCCGCAGGTCCGCGAACGAATCTTCGAGCCTTTCTTCACGACGAAGGAATCGGGGACCGGCCTTGGTCTCGCCACGGTCTATGGGATCGTGCGACAAATGGGAGGCGAGATCGTGGTGGAGACGACGGAAGGGAGCGGGAGCTCGTTTCTCGTGATTCTCCCGGCCACGCAAGCTACCGACGGCCCTCAGGGCCTAACGATCGGCGGGACCACGCCCAGTCGCGGGCCTACCGTCTTGCTCGTGGAGGACGAGGAGGCCGTTCGGAGACTCGCCCGCCGCCTCCTCGAAGGGGCCGGGTATCGGACGATCGAGGCGTCGAACGCCGCGGACGCGCTCGCGGTCTGCGAGACCCGCGGAGACGAAGTGCAGGTGCTCGTCACCGATCTGATCATGCCGGGCATCAACGGACGTGAGCTCGCCGATCGGCTCCACGCCAGGTGGCCGAACGTGCGGGTCGTCTTCATGTCCGGCTACGCCGCCGAGGCGCTCGGTCGGAGCTTCGCGGTCGATCCGTCGATCCCATTTCTGCACAAGCCGTTTACTCGCGACGAGCTGGTCAGCTGCGTCCAAACGGCGCTCCAAGCCTTTGGCCGTTGAGCACTACCAGGAGGGCTGGTAAGGCGTTACCTTCCAAGGCTTTCCACGAACGGAGGCTGGGCTGCCGCTGAGCATGACTGGGTTTGGTGCCGCCGATGGGCCGGTGGCCGGTGGGATCTTGGCAATCGAGATCCGATCCGTCAATCACCGATACCTGCAAGTGTTACTGAAGGCTCCCGCGGAGCTGGCCCCGCTGGAAGTCGGGCTGCGCGACCGGCTCCGTCGCGACTTCGAGCGCGGACATGTGACGGTGCAGCTCCGGTGGACTACGTCACCGGGCAACGGAACGGGGACGGTTCGGGTCAACCTGGCCCGTGCTCGGGAGGCCATGGCGCGGCTGCGCGAGCTGCAGACGGCGGTGGGACTCTCGGGAGAGATCACGCTCGATCAAGTCGCCCGGCAACCCGACGTGTTTGCCACCGTCGACGCCGATCAGGTCCCGATCAACTGGGACGAAGTCGAGCCGATCCTGGGAACGGCTTCCGGGCAATGCGTCGCGATGCGCCGACAGGAGGGTCAGATCCTGGCGCTCGAGCTGACCAAGCGGCTGGAGGCGATTCGAGCGCTGTCCCGACAGGTGGTCGCCTGTGCGCCGGAGCGCTTGGTGCGCGAACGAAACCGGCTCCGGCACGCGGTGAGCGAGCTGCTCGATGGTCGTCAGGTGGACGAGCAGCGGCTGACTCAGGAGTTGGCGTTCGTGGCTGACCGACTCGACATCACAGAAGAGTTGGTCCGCCTCGGCGCCCACCTCGATGTCGCCGCGCAGGCCCTCGCGTCCGATCATGCCGTGGGCAAGCAGTTGGGCTTTCTCGCGCAAGAGATCGGTCGCGAGATCAATACCATAGGCTCGAAGGCGAACGACGCGGCGATGCAGCACGCTGTCGTCGATATGAAGGGAGAGCTGGAGCGATTCCGGGAACAGCTCGAGAACTTGGAGTAGCGCCGTTTCTGCTGGTGCTCTCGTCGCCTTCGGGCGGCGGCAAGTCGACTATCGCGCGCCATCTAATGGACGCGCGCGAAGACGTCACCTACTCAGTCTCGGCCACCACCCGGCCCATTCGGG
>JBDTOH010000242.1:0-8295 GCA_039933355.1 Gemmatimonadota bacterium
TCGGGCAGCCGCTGCCCTCGAGCACGACCCGAAACCCCTCCTCCTTGACGGAGATCGACGCTCCCATGTCCTCGAGGATCGCGACGGCGCCGGCCCGGTCCATCGCGGCGCCGTCGGGTCGGACCTGCGCAGCGAGCCGTCTGCCGGCCGCCTCGAGCGCGGACGCGATCTCGTCCTGTCCCATTCGGTCCCGGAGCGACTCCAGCAAAGCCAGTAGGAACGGACGGTACGCGGCCGATAACAGCCGCTCGCCCTGATGGCTGAACTCGTATTCGGTCGAAGGCTTGCCGGCTCCGGCAACCCGGCGGAGGCCCGCAGGCCGAATCCATCCGTCGCGCTCGAGCAGGAGGAGCTGAGACCGGACGCCGTTGGGCGTGATCCCAGTTGCCTCGGCGAGCTCAGCCGCTGTAGAGGGTCGGCGACGGATCAGGGTGAGGATCTGACCTCGCGGCGTCTTCAGGAACGCGGAACCCCATTCTGGGGGACTCACAGGCATCTCGATGGATGGGTAGGGAAAAGGTAGTTGTTGCTCGTCGAAATGACAATTACACTATTAAATCCTTGTGTAATTGTCTATTCCTCCGTACCTTGGTCCAGTTCCCTGAAGAATCCTTCTCCTGGAGGCTCCATGCACGTGCTCCGACCGGCTCACTTCGCCATCGCCTTGTCACTATTGGCCTTCCCGAATCCCACAGCACGCTCGTCCGGTTCCGGGTCGATTGTCGCTCTCGATGATCCCACCATCGTGGCGATCTTTGACGAGGCGAATACCGCAGACATCGAGACCGGAGCCCTCGCTGAGAAGCGAGGTTCGAGTGCGGAGGTTCGAGCGATGGGGAAGCGGCTGCAGGCCGATCACGCCGCGGTGCGCCGGCAGGGTCGCGACCTCGCGAAGAAGCTTGGTGTGACACCCACACCACCCAAGCCCGATACCTATGCGGCAGACCATGCCCGCGTGATGGCGGATCTTAAGACCAGGAGCGGGAAAGACTTCGACCGTGCGATCCTCGATCATGAGATCGCATTCCATCAGGCGGTTATCGACGCGATCAAGGGAACGTTGCTGCCGGCGATCCAAAACGCCGAGTTGAAGGCGCTTGTGGTGAAAGTCGCGCCGGCGTTTCAGGCCCACCTCGATATGGTGAAGGCGATCAAGACCCAACTCAAGCTCTAGGGTTGACGATCAACCCAGCAACCAGAGACAGGGGGTCGTATTTGATTCGGGGACTACCGGGCCCTTCGCGACAATCGTGCTAGGCGCGGAGTCGGAGATCGAGCGGCGGAGTCTCCCGAGCAAACGACCGAGTTGCTCGCGCGCTACTCGCGGAATCGGGCCGTGGCGACTCAGCCTGCAGGCATTGGAGGGTCAGATCGGCCTGAGTCTGGAGCGCGTGGGCTTCAGGCGTGCCACAAATGGGATGGTTGACCAGGAAGCGCGCCAGCGCCCGTGCGACTCGTCCAAGTTGGAGGCTTGCCGCCCGCGTGACCGGATCCCCGCTCACGGCGCGCGCCATCATTCGCCAGACCAAGCGACGGATTCGGCCGAGCTGCTCCGGCCATTGGCTGCCGGTACCGATGCTCTTGGCTAGCCGGACCGCTCGGATTCGGCGATCCGTTCGCACCATGAGCCGCTCGAGACGGAAGCGATTCTGCCCGATGACCCAGGCTGCAAACCCGACCGGACATCCCAGGCTTCGACAGAGCACGCTGCCAAGCTGGGCGTCGGGCCAGAGCGCCGGATTCGTGAACAGAACCAGCTCAGCAAGCAGGTCGCCGTGGTCTTCGGTAATGGAACCTGAGAGCCAAAGCTCGAGCCGCGCAAGCGACTCCGAAGGGAGCAGCTCCGGCAGGAGGTCGCGAGTGGCCGAAGCCTTAGCATGCTGCCGAAGTCGATCCACTGCGCCGTCCATTCGAGCTTGAAGCGTGTTGACGATGCGATCTCTTCTTAGACGCACGGGTTCGCCGGAACGTTGCGTTTGGCGTTAGGAAATCCCCGAGAGCCTGGTCGCATCCGTGGCCTTACTACCGGAACACTGCGACCAGATCGCGGCGGTGCGCCCGGCTCATGCGCAACTCCTGGCCGTCCTGAAGCACTACGATACAGTCGCCGCTGGCGCGAACGCGGACCTCGGCAATTCGAACCAGATTGATGATGGTGCAGCGATGAATCCGGTGAAATTGCTTGGGGTCGAGCCGTTGCACGAGCGCTCTCATCGTCTTGCGGAGGTCGTGCGTGACCGAGCCGATGTGCAGCCGGATATAATTTCCCCGCGCCTCGAACCAATCGACATTGAGTGCGGGAACCACTTCGAGGCCGTGATCGGTCGGGATGAGAAACCGTTCGATGAACGGCTGGATCGGTTCACCGAGGATGCCCGGACGATCGGCCTGCTCGTGTCCCCACGCTGACGCGTCGCGGCCTGCGGGCGTCTCGAACGGAACTGCTGTGAGAGCATCCATTTTGATGAGATCCGACGGTGCCGTTGATGACGATGAGCTTACTGACCAGACGAACCGCGCGTCATCGGGGTTTCAGCGGGTGCGGCAGTTGAGACGATGGGGACGTTGGGGCGGTGGGACGAACCGTTAGGAAAGTGACGAGCGCTTCTCAGCAGTCCCGATGGTATCGCCGGCGGGTCGAGTGCCCGTTGCAGACTTCATGGGGCCGGCCCGGATGGAGCCCGAGCCGGCCGGTTGGGACGCGCCCTGTGTTAGGCGGGCCGGTCGTGCCGCTTGGTGCGCCGCCGCCGCTTGGCCGCTGCGGCCTTGAGCTGGCGGGCCGCGCTCGGCTTGAGGTAGTGGCGCTTCTGGCGGAGCTCCTTGAGGATGCCGGAGCGCTGCACCTTGCGCTTGAACACCTTCAGTGCCCAATCAATTCCGTCGGTCTCGGCAAGCCGGACTTCAATCATTCGACGCCTCCGCGGCCACGCCACGGTAATTTGTGAATCAATGCTCGCGCTACTTTGGCAACAAAAAGAGGCTGGCGCGACCGCCAGCCCCTTGAAATTCCCGGAACCTTTACGCGCCAAGGCGCGCCTTGTCATCGCGTCATAACTGTAACAAAGGGAAGCGCTTTCCGCAACGCCGACCCGTCGTCCAAGGCCGGGATGGATCCTCGGAATGCGTTCCCATCCGCCTGCTCGCCGGCCCGATTATGAGCCCAGCTCACTTGAGCTCCGACCCCAGCCGTGGCCAAGGCAGGCTCGGCCGGGCTAGACTCATCCAGTTTCTCGTTCCTCCATCACCGAACCTCCGGAGAGCCCGATGGGTTGTCCCTGTCGCGCGGGTGCCCAGCCATGAGCCGAGGACCATTGGACGGCTATCGGATCGTCGAGTTCGCGGGGATTGGCCCGGCACCGTTTGCCGGGATGTTGCTGGCCGACCTCGGCGCCGATGTCGTGGTGCTGGGCCGGGCGGCGGTGACCGGCATAGCCGCCATGATCCCGCCGCAGTTCCATCTTACCAACCGCGGCAAGCGACTCCTCACCGCAGATCTCAAGACAGCGGTCGGCCGCGACCTCGCCTTCGAGCTGGTGACCCGCGCCCACGGCTTGATCGAGGGGTTTCGGCCCGGCGTGATGGAACGGCTCGGGCTCGGGCCTGACGTCGTCGAGAGGTGCAACCCGCGCCTGGTGTACACCCGCGTAACAGGTTGGGGCCAGACCGGTCCGCGGACGTCCACCGCCGGCCACGATCTCAACTACATCGCGCTGGCCGGCGCTCTTGGTGCAATGGGGCGGTCCGACGGTCCGCCCTTGATCCCGCTCAACTTGCTCGGCGACTACGCTGGAGGGTCGCTCTTTGCCGTGATCGGAACACTGGCGGCGCTGCTGGAAGCCGGCCGATCCGGGCGCGGTCAGGTGGTCGATGCAGCCATGGTCGACGGCGTGACGGCGCTGCTTGGGCCGATCATTGGCCTGCTTCGCGCGGGCGCATGGACGACGGTCCGAGGGGGGAACCTCCTGGACGGCGGCGCTCCGTTCTATGACACCTACCGTACTCGCGATGGAAAGTACGTTGCGCTCGGCGCGCTCGAAGATCAGTTCTTCGCGATTCTCATCTCGAAGCTGCAGCTGAATCCCTCGAGCGCCGCGACCCGGTGGGACCGGAAGACGTGGGAAGCGCTCCGGGATGAAATCGGGGGTCGGGTCGTGACCAAAACCAGGGCCGAGTGGGAGGAGATCTTTGCGGGAACGGATGCCTGCTTTGCGCCGGTGCTCGATCTCGAGGAGGCGGCCACCCATCCGGACAATGAGGCCCGTTCGGTCTACGTGACGGCGGGCGGCGTCTCGCAGCCCGCGCCCGCCCCACGCTTCAGCCGGACACCGGCTCCAATCCCGCCCGCGCCTGTCTCGATGGCTTCGGATCCGGACCAGATTCTCCGCGAGTGGTCCACCTGATCCGGAGCGGGATCCAAGCTCAACTACGGCGCAACACCCGGACCACGCGTCCGAATCGGTTCAAGGTCTTGATCGGTCCGAGCAACGGTACTTCGCGCAGCTGATACGCGGGCTCGCCGGACGCGGCCCGGACGGCCGACAAGAAGCTGAAGTCGTCGGCGACGGCGTCGTTCACCAGGTAGCCCTCGTCTCGGAGCGACCCGATCGTGATCGCGCTGAGCGGGTTCGCGCCCTGATTGACGAAGCCGGTCATCAGCTCGTTGCGAAGCACGGTCTCCCGCCAGTGCGAATCGCGGGTGCCGCTTCCCCCGCTTCCTTCTACCGGCACGATCGAGCCGGTGAAGGCAGGGACCGCCGCCAAGAAGGCCGCCGTGGCCGTTCCCCCCACGAAGAACGGGTCGGCGGTGCCCGCCTGCCGGAGCAAGTCGATTCCCTCGAGGTCCCACAGCGATCCGATGCCTAACACGTGACCCATCTCGTGGAGAATCACCGTGTTGAGCAGTCCGCTGCTCTCGAGCGACGCGAGGTCGTCGGTGTCGAACCGCATTCTCCCCATGACCGTGAGCCCGTTGTCGTCGCGGATGAAGCACGGTCCCGCCGACCCGAGAACCCCGCCCGGCCCGTCGATCCGCTCGAGGCTCGCGAAGATCACCACGTCGTCGATCGTCTCGTCCAAGCGGGGCCCACAAAAGTCGTCGTCCACGTCGAGCGTGAAGGCCTCATCGCTGAGGTCGCCGAGGACGATCCCCTGCCAGCGGGTCGCGGCCGCATCGAACGCGGCGCGCTGCGCCGCAGTCGGCTGATTCGACGGGTAGCGTACGTCGATGGTGAACGCGGAGGGCGGCGGTGCGGTCGCGGTCGCAGTGAAGGTCACCACCGGGAGCGCGCCGACCCGCGCTCCAACCGTTTGTGAGGCGGCCGCCGCGCCGAGGCGCCACGCGCCTAACACGGCTTCACCCGTGAAGTCGGTGCTCGTCGTCGGACCGGTCAGCGTGCCGTCGCCCGAGAACGTGACCGCGGCGCCGGCAACCGGGTTTCCCGCCGCATCGGTAACGCGGACCGCGGGTCGCTTCGCGGTGTAGTTGCCGAGAAATCCCGAGACGGCGACCGGCACGATGGCCGCGACGGCGACCGGCACTGCGACGACGCCGGTCGCGTCGAAGGTGATCGGTGCGACCCCGGGTGTTTCCGCTTTGAGCCGGTTCGGTCCCGGCGCGAGCCCGAGGATCCACCCTCCAACCGTCGCGGCTCCGGTTGCATCGGTCTTCTGCGCGTTACCGAGGAGACGCCCGCCACCCGTGGTTACCGTGAAGGTCACGCTGACGTTGGCGAGCGGCAGATTGCCGTCATCGACCGCGACGATCGCGGGCCGGGAGGCGACCAGGGTCCCGGCATTCGCGGTCTGGGCGGCGCCCGCCGCGACTCGGACGGCGGCGGGAATCCCGGTCGCCGTAAACGACGTGTGCGTGCCGTTCACGGTCTGCGGAGTGAGCACGTAGAGTCCTGCGGCGTTCGGCAGTTTCCAGCCCCCAACGGCCGCCCGACCATTGGCGTCGGACGTCTGCGCGCCGCCTGTGATGATGGTTCGCCCCGAGGCATCGACGAAGGTGACGAGTTCGTTGGCGATCAGGTTGCCGAATGCATCGGTCACTTTGACGGCGGGCGGACTCGGCACGGACCGGCCCACCACGACGAATTGCGCCGCATCAGTGAGCGGCACGAGCAATCCGACGGGGCCAACGGTGGCGCTTGCGTGCGCCTCGACCGGAGCAACCCCCTGAACCGTGGTGAGCTGCGCGGTCAACGCCTGCGTCCCCAGCTTTCCACCGAGCGCCCAGGTAGTCTGGACCGTCCCGTCCGCCTTGGTCGTGTCCGTGCCCACGCCGACGAATCCGCCGCCCGCCTGCTCAACCGTGAAGGTTAGGCGGACGCCGCTGAGAGGGCCTTGCGCGTCCCCGGCGCGGAACACGATCGGCGCGGGCAGCAGCTCGCCCACTCGGGCCGTCTGCCCGTCCCCGGACACGAGCGTCAGTTGATTGGCAACCCGCGCGGGCGGCGACTCTTCGCCCCCGCATGAAACGGCCATGCCGGTCCCCACGAGGAAGGACAATCGCCGGAAGATCGGGTATCGCACGGGGAGATTCCGAGAGAAGATCGCTTAAGTGTATCAATGGAACGGGTCCACCGGGAGGGCGCGGGATCAGCCGGCGCGCTAGATTTCGTGGGTGACCTCGTCCACGACCCTGCGCGGCCTTCGAGTCGTTCTCTACGCCGTGTCGGCGCTCATCCTGGTCGATCAGGTCACGGAGCTCGCGATCACCGCGCTGCCGGCTCGGCTGAGCGACATGCAATGGCGCTTCGGCCTGTTCGGGCTGTTCGCCGGCCGGGCCACCCCATTTCTCCTCGCGGACGGACTGGTGCTCGCGACGGCATTGATCTTCGAAGACAGCCGGCTCATTCGTCCCTGGGCGATCCTTCACTTGATTCTCGCCCTTCCGCTCGCGGTCGGGCTCGCCGTATTCGGCCTCGACGTGGTGCAGCTTGGCCGGACCGTTCGAACCGGCGCCGAGCGGGGCTTCGCGATGGCCGCTGTGCGAGCCGGTGTGATGGGATTGTTTGGCCTCGCATACTGTGTGATGGCCGGCCTGATCGTCTTCCGCGCGACCCGCAAGGGTGCGCGCCGGCACGCGGCTGATTCGTCGGAGCAGTCGCTGCTGGTCGTGACGAAGGGGCGGTCGTGAAGGCGAGAGCCGTGGCCCAACGGGATTCGTTGGAGACCGCGCTCGCCAAGGTCGGATACTGGATCGCGGCCGGCCTCATCCTCGATCAACTTGTCCAGGTATGGTCCTCTGTCGACGGCTTCGACCTCGCGGTGCCGGCTTGGCGTTTCCAAGTCGCGCTCCTCTTCTCCGGTAAGGCTCTCGTGCTGCTCCTCGGCGCGGTCGTCGCGGTCGCGACCGCACGACTCTATCGACCGAGCCGGCAGACCCCGATCCTGCGGGGAGTGTTGGTCCTGGCCCTTGTCGGCTGCCTCGTGATGGCCGGCGTGCTGGCGGCCGACGGTGCCGCGGTGGCCTACACGATTCCGGGGGCGCAATTCCGGGGGTTCACGGCCTCGAGGCTCCGTGGAATCGGTCTCCTGATCGGCGCTGCAGCCACTTTCTGGGGGCTCGTGCGCGTCGTTAGGCCGTTGCCTGAGGACTCGCGGGGAATGGAGGAGGCGCTGAATCGGTCGACGTCCACACCGCCCAAAACCACGCAACCTCAGCCTTGACGCAGGGTTACCCGGCGAGTAGTTTCCTCGGCTCCCGGGAACCCGGGCTGAAGAAGAGTGGGCTCGGTCGCTCGTCGAGCCCGGTGGACCCCGATCGGGACGCTATGCCGACGATCAATCAGTTGGTTCGTAAAGGCCGGAGATCTCCCCTTTACAAAGACAAGTCGCCCGCGCTCAAGGGCAATCCGTTCCGCCGCGGCGTCTGCACCCGCGTCTACACGACAACGCCAAAAAAGCCCAACTCGGCCCTTCGGAAAGTCGCCAAGGTGCGCCTCACGAACGGCATCGAAGTCATCGCCTACATTCCGGGTGAAGGTCACAATCTGCAGGAGCACTCGATCGTGCTCATCCGCGGCGGGCGCGTCAAGGACCTGCCGGGCGTTCGTTATCACATCGTGCGCGGCACATTGGACGCGGCCGGGGTGAACGGCCGGAAGCAGAGCCGCTCAAAGTACGGAGCCAAGGCCCCGAAGGCCGGCGCGCCCGCGGGAGGTAAGAAGTGAGTCGTCGGAACAAAGCGGTGAAGCGGGTGATTCCTCCGGATCCCCGTTACGACAGCCAGACCGTCTCGAAGTTCATCAACTCCCTCATGTCCGAGGGCAAGAAGAGCACCGCCGAGGG
>JBDTOH010000243.1:0-8285 GCA_039933355.1 Gemmatimonadota bacterium
CATAACCGGCCGATAGTCAAGCGGTAACCTTCGTCGGCACCGGGGAACCAACTCCGCCCGTCATCCGAAGGCCCGGAGCCAACGAACGTGCGCCATCGCAGTGTCCGCTCCTCGGATTTGATCGCCGAGCCGTTTCGCCTGTCGCCGCATGGACGGGGGGCGCCGTGAAGTCGGCAGTGCTGCCCGCCCGGCAGGCGCTGGCCGGCTTTCTCGAGCGGCTCGATGTCCAGGGAGACTTTCCAGCCTTCGCCGAGCACGTAAGCCGGATCGCCTTGCTGTCGAAGGACACCGATGCATCGATCCGGGTGCTCACGGACGTCATCCTGGACGACGTCGCCCTGACGGCCAAAGTCCTCCGAATCGCCAACTCCGTGCTCTACAATCGAACCGGGGATCAGGTCGTCGCCGTCTCCTACGCGGTCTTGATGATGGGGTTCGAGCGGGTCCGCGACCTCGCGCTGAGCGCCAAGCTGTTCGACCATCTCAAGCGGAGAGGCCCCGGCTTCCGCCAACTGATGGCGATGTCCCTGCTCACCGCCAATCAGAGCCAGCGTCTGGCCCGGATCGCCGGGTACCCTGCGACCGAAGAAGCCTACCTCTGCGGGATGTTCCATAGCCTGGGCGAGATCATTGCCGCCTGCTACACTCCCGAGGAATACGGCCAGATCTCTTCCCTCATGGCCGAGCCGGGTGCAACGGTATCCGACGCAGCCCGGCACGTCTTCGGATTCACGTTCGAAGCCCTCGGCCTCGCGGTTGCCGGGCAGTTCAATCTGCCGGCGCGGATCGTCTCGACGATGCGCTCGGCGCCGGAGTCGGCCGCGCCGCTCAAGCCGCACCGCGCGAATCCAAACCTGCTGAGCCGGCTCGTCTCCCTGGCCGACCAGCTGACCCTGGTCTGCTATCGCGCGGACCCCGCGGGCATCCCCGCCGGTCTCGCCCGGATTCACGAGGAGTACGGTCGCGAGCTGGGGCTGCCGACCGAGGCGATTCAGGAGATCGTGGATGGCGCATTCGAGGAGACGAGGGAGACGCTTGCGGCCCACGGAGTTGCTGTGAGCGATCTCCAGTTTCAGAGCCAGGCCTTGATCGGGCAGTTCAGCGGTGCGGGCGGACCGCCGGCACCAGTCGGGCGTGACGCGCGATTCGAGCCGCTGGTGGCGATCATTCACCGGCTCAAGCAGCTCGAGCAGAGCAGGGAATCGGTCGACGCGGCAGAGTTGATCGCGTCCGCGCTCGAGGCCGTCTGCAGCGTGGGATGGGAGAGGGCCGCTTTTGCCCTGGTCTCGGGAGACCGCACCGAGATGCGGGTCCGGATGTCCCACGGTGAAGGTCATGCCGACTTGGCCGAGCAGCTCACGGTTGCGCTTACGACGGTGAGCCCGCTTCAAACCGCCCTGGTCAAGCACCGCGACCTGATCCACTTGCGCGACGGTGTCGGGCTGATCCGCGGCGACGCCGTCCTCCGGCGGCTCCGCCCGGTGTCGTTCGTCGTGCTGCCCGTGGTTGTCGGGGACGTGCTGGTGGGGTGCCTCTATTGCGACCACCGCCGGGACCGGATCGACTCGGACCACCGTCTGGGCGAGCTGCTGGTAAACCTGCGCGACTCGCTGGCTCGGCTGTTCCGAAAGAAGGGCATTGGCGCCGGCGACTGAAGCGGTCTCCCCAGTTTCACCCAGCGTTTCCCCGTCTATATTTCCAGCCCGAATCCTCAACCCGAGTCGATCATGTCCGACAGCAATACCCCCGTCATTCTCGCGGCCACCCGCACGCCCATCGGTAAGTATCTCGGCTCCCTGTCGGCGTTTACGGCACCCCAGCTGGGGGCCCTCGCGATCAAGGAAGCGCTGAAGCGGTCCGGTGTCTCCGCCGATCAGGTCGACGAGGTGATCATGGGCCACGTCATTCAGGGCGGATCCGGCCAAGCCCCGGCCCGCCAGGCGATGATCCACGCCGGCCTTCCGGGGGTCATTCCCGCCCTCACCGTCAACAAGGTGTGCGGCTCCGGGCTCAAAGCCGTCATGCTCGCGGCCCAGTCGATCAAGGCAGGCGACAATCAGGTCGTCGTGGCGGGCGGAATGGAAGCGATGTCCGCCGCGCCGCACTATGTCTACGGCATGCGCGGCGGCGTCAAGATCGGGAACCAGAACCTGGTCGACGGCATGATCCACGACGGGTTGTGGGACTCCTTCGGCAACGTGCACATGGGGATTCTCGCCGAGTACACGGCGGGCAAGGCGGGCGTCACGCGCCAGGAGCAGGATCAGTTTGCTCTCGACAGCCAGCGGAAAGCCGTCGCCGCGATCGAGTCGTGCCGGTTCTCGAAGGAGATCGTCCCGGTCGAAATCCCCGGCAAGGGCGGACCGACGCTGTTCGATAAGGACGAGGGTCCACGCAAGGAGACGACGCTCGAAGGCCTGGCCAAGCTCAAGCCCTCGTTTCAGAAGGACGGCTCGGTCACCGCGGGTAACGCCTCGTCGCTCAATGACGGGGCGAGCGCGCTGGTCGTGACGTCGCTCGCGTACGCGAAGGCTCACGGCCTAACGCCGCTCGCGAAGATCACCGGGTACGCGACCGGCGGTGGGGAGCCGAAGGATCTCTTCTTTGCTCCGATCTTCGCGGTGAAGAATCTGATGGCGAAGAACGGCACCTCGATCGGCGATTACGGCCTCATCGAGGCGAACGAGGCGTTCGCTTCGCAAGCCATCGCCAACGGGCGCGGGCTTCAGTGGGATTGGGACCGGGTCAACGTGAACGGCGGCGCGATCGCGCTCGGACACCCGATCGGCGCGAGCGGTGCGCGGGTGCTGACCACGCTTCTCTACGCGATGCGCGACCGAAAAGTGGGCACCGGGCTCGCGACTCTTTGTCTGGGCGGCGGCAACGCCGTGGCGCTTTCGGTCGAGGCGGTCTAGGCGGCTCGAGCCAGGCCGCGCATGGCGCATGAGAGCGCTCCCGCCCGCCCGGTTGCAGTCGTGGGCTGGAGCGCTCTCTTCATCGTGGCGGCGAGCGGACTCGTTTTTGTCGGGGTCCATTACGCCGGGACGCTGGTTCCGTCGACCGTTGTCGCGGGAGTGCTCGCGACGGCGTGGACGGTGGCAATTCCCGTCGGGCTCACATGGGTGATCGGGCGGCGCCGCTTCGGCCTGGACTGGCCGGGCCTCGGATGGGTGGGCGGTCGGGAAGGGGCGGTCGGGTTTGCGCGAGGGTTCGTAGTCGGGGCCGCTCCGGCGATCTTGGCGATGACGCTCACCGTGCCGCTCGGACACGCGATTTGGCGGACCGGTGGCGGCACCGGCGGCGACTACGTCAGATCGGTGGCGGGCTTCGGGGTGATCCTGCTGCCGGCGGCGCTCTGGGAAGAGGTCGTGTTTCGCGGTCTACCGCTCGTGCTCCTCGCGCGACTCTTCGGAGCGGGCCCGGCGATGCTCACGGTGTCGGGTTTGTTCGCCCTGGCCCACCTGTTCAATCCGGGCGTGACTCCGCTCGCGGTGGTCAACATCGCGCTGGCCGGTATCTTTCTCAGCCTGGTGTTCTTTCAGTGGGGCGGAATCTGGGCGTCGACCGGGGCCCATCTGGGCTGGAACCTGGCGCTGATGGCGCTGGCGGCCCCGGTCAGCGGTAACATCATGCGGGTGGCCGGTCTCGACTACGACCCCGGCGGCCCGACGTGGCTCACCGGCGGCGAATTCGGCCCCGAGGGCGGCGTGCTCGCGACACTCACGTTAGGCATCGCGGCGACGATGCTTCGACTACGACGGAAACCGGAGATTCAGGCATGAAGCAGGCCGCGGTGATCGGGGCGGGGACGATGGGGAACGGCGTGGCCCATGTCTTTGCGCAATTCGGATGGAGTGTCACGCTCATCGACGTCTCGCAACAGGCGCTCGACAAGGCGCGAACCACGATTCAAGCCAATCTCGACCGGCAGGCCAAGAAGGGCTCGATTCCGACGGACGCCCCGACTCAAATACTGGGGCGGATTCAGACCGCGACCAGCCTCGACGCCGCCGCATCGGCGAGTCTGGTCATCGAGGCCGCGACCGAGAACCCGTCGCTCAAGTTCTCGATCTTCGAATCGCTCGACCGGATCTGCGCGGCCGATGTGATCCTCGCGTCGAACACCAGCTCGATCTCCATCACCGAGATCGCGGCCCGGACCAGCCGTCCACAGAACGTCATCGGGATGCACTTCATGAATCCGGTGCCGGTCATGCAGCTCGTCGAGGTGATCCGCGGCCACGCGACCAGCGATGCCACGACGAAAATGGTGCTGGACACCTCGCGCGAGCTCGGCAAGACACCGGTCGAGGTTCAGGACTATCCCGGTTTCGTGGCAAACCGGGTCCTGATGCCGATGATCAATGAGGCGATCTTCGTCGTCATGGAAGGGGTTGCGGCGCCCGAGGCCGTCGACACCGTCATGAAGCTCGGGATGTCGCACGTGTTAGGGCCGCTCGCCCTCGCGGATTTCATCGGCCTCGACGTCTGCCTCGCCATCCTCGAGGTGATGCATCACGGCCTCGGCGATCCGAAGTACCGGCCCTGCCCGCTGCTCCGCCGAATGGTTGCCGCGGGACACCTGGGGAGGAAATCGGGCCGAGGATTTTATGTCTACTAGGGGGTCGGAAATCGGACGTCGGCAGTCGGAAGTCGGAAGCTCTACTGGTTCGAATCCGAACGGGTGGGCCGGCAATCTCGGATTGAAGATGGACGAGGACCCTGAAGGCCCCCGGGCTTCCGACTTCCGACTTCTGATTTCCGACTTCCGGCGCAGTTAGATTCCGGCATGACAGAAACGATCCCGATCGGCTCGGATCACGCGGGCTTCGCGCTCAAGGAGCGAGTCGTCCAGGAGCTCCAAGCGCTCGGCTTTGCGGCGGAGGATGTCGGGACTCACTCGACGGAGTCGACCGACTATCCGGATTACGCGCACGCGGTCGCCGACAAGGTCGCCCGGGGAGAGCGGGGACGGGGAATCCTCCTCTGCGGGAGCGGGCTCGGAATGTCCTACGCGGCCAATCGCTATCATGGAGTTCGCGCGGCGGTGGCCTGGAGCCCCGAGGTCGCTACGCTCGCGCGGGAGCATAACGACGCCAACGTGCTGGTGCTGCCGGCGCGGTTCGTGAGCGAAGAGGAAGGGATCGCCATTCTCAAAGCCTGGCTCTCGACCCCGTTCGCCGGAGGCCGCCATCAGCGCCGGATCGATAAGATAGAGGAGACCACACCGAATGCTTGACCACACCCAATCGCTTCGCGACGCGGATCCCGAAGTCGCTCAACTGGTCGATGAGGAGCTCCAGCGCCAGCGCGGCGGGCTCGAGCTCATCGCCAGCGAGAACTTCGCGTCCCGCGCCGTGATCGACGCGATGGGCACACCCCTCAACAACAAATACTCCGAGGGCTACCCGAAGAAGCGGTACTACGGCGGCAACGAAGTGATCGACCGGGTCGAGCAGCTTGCGATCGACCGCGGCAAGCGTCTCTTCGGGGCCGATCACGTGAACGTGCAGCCGCACTCGGGTGCCCAGGCGAACTTCGCGGCCTTCATGGCAGTGCTGCCGCCGGGTGAGCTGCTGCTCGCCATGAGCCTCCAGCACGGCGGCCATCTGTCCCACGGCCACGCGGTCAATCACAGCGGCAGGATCTGGAAGGCGGTCCACTACGGCGTCAACGCGACCACCGGGCTGATCGAGTACGACCAGGTTCGGGCGATCGCCCGGAAGGAGCGGCCCAAGCTGATCGTCTGCGGCGGGAGCGCGTATTCGCGGATCATCGATTTCCCCGCGTTCCGCTCGATCGCCGACGAGGTCGGCGCGACCCTGCTCGTGGATATGGCGCACTTCGCCGGGCTCGTCGCGGGCGGCGTACATCCAACGCCGGTGCCTCACGCGCAGCTGGTAACGACCACGACGCACAAGACGCTGCGGGGCCCGCGCGGCGGGATGATCCTCTGCACCGCCGATCTCGCCAAGGCGGTGGACAAGTCGGTCTTTCCTGGAACGCAGGGTGGACCGCTCGAGCACGTCATCGCCGCGAAGGCCGTGGCCTTCCTCGAGGCGATGACCGAAGACTTCTGCGGCTACACGGCCGACGTGGTCGCGAATGCCAAACAGCTCGCGGCGAGCTTGGTGGAGCGGGGCTTCGACATCGTCTCGGGCGGAACCGACACCCACCTGATGCTGGTCGACGTTCGCTCCCGCGGCGTCACCGGCAAGCTGGCCGAAGAGCTGCTCGGTCGCGCGCTGATGACCGTGAACCGGAACACCATCCCGAATGATCCCGCCTCGCCGTTCGTGACCAGCGGCATCCGGCTCGGTACTCCCGCAATGACGACTCGCGGCATGGGTCTCGAGGACATGGAGCGGATCGCCGAGATGATCGATCTCGTGCTCACCAGGAAGGACGACGATACCATCGCCCGGGTCCGCTCGGACGTCGCGCTGATGACGGAGAGCTTTCCCTTGTACGAACGCGCTGCCGGCGCGGTGCCGGCGTGACCGGGCTTCATTTCGCCGATGATGTTCTGGCGCGGATTCGCGCCAGCGAGAGCCACTACGACGAGCGCGCGTACCTGTTCGTGCTTGCCGGCATTGAATACCTGCAGACCAAACAACGCGTCCGGCGGCACGTCACCGGCGCCGAGGTAGCCGTCGCCTGCCGGGAATTCGCCATCGACCAGTATGGCTTGATGGCCAACGCGGTGCTCGGTCATTGGGGACTCACCCGCACCGCCGACATCGGCCGGATCGTGTTCACCTTGGTCGAGATCGGGCTGCTCGTCACTCAGCCCGGTGATCTCGAAGAGGAGTTTCGCGGCGTGTATGACTTCGAGGAAGCGTTTGAGACGTCCTATGTCTGGCAGGGTGTGAGGCGGGGGTAGATGGCAGCTTGAGCGGGGAGGAAGCCCATGGCCGACCGGATGGAATGGCCCAAGTGCATGAAGTGTGGTACCGGTATCTTGATTCCGCTGTCTGACTATGGTCGTGACGGAGCTCCAATCACCTACAAAGCGTGGGTCTGCACCAACCCGGACTGCGGGTTCAACATCCGCATCGACAATGGCGAGATCTCCTTTGGCAGGGTGATCGGCCAGAGCTCGAAGTGAGGGACCGCACGGTCCTTCGATGATCCCCGTACTCACTCCCGAACAGTCGGCGGCCTGGGATGCGAGCGCCCAATCGGGCGGTATCGCGATCGAGGCGCTGATGGAGTCCGCCGGCCGGGGCGCCGCGGCCGTCATCACGGCCCGGCTTCCGGATGCGCTCCGCCTAGGCGTGCTCGTCGCTGTCGGCACCGGCCATAACGGTGGCGACGGGTGGGTGGTGGCCCGCGCGCTCCATGCGCTCGGGCTGTCGGTGTGGGTGACCTCGGTCGCGGGCGATCGGCGCCCGCTCACCGCGGCCGCCGCCGCCCGCGCGCTTCAGAGCCGGGTCCGGGAGGTGGCGCCCGATGGGCCGTGGCCCGGTGTCGGCCTCGTGGTCGACGCGGTGCTCGGGACCGGCGCGACGGGACGGCCGCGGGACGAGGTCGCCCGGCTGATGGGCCGCCTAACAGATCTCGAAGTGCCGGTCGTGGCGATCGACGGACCGACCGGTCTCGATCTCGCCAATGGCGTGAGCGCGGGCGCGCTCCAGGCGCTGATGACGATCACCTTCGGCGGCTATCGGCGCGGGCACCTGCTTGCGCGCGACGAGGTCGGCGATCTCGTCGTCGTCGATATCGGGCTCCCGCCGGTGCCGGCCGAATGGCCCCGTTTGCTCACCGATCTCGACGCCGCTCTCCACCTCGTGCCGTTCTCGTCGAAGAGCTACAAGGGCACTCGGGGCCGGGTCGTCGTGATCGGCGGCGACGCCGGAATGGTTGGCGCGGCTCGGCTCGCCTCGCGGGCTGCGTTCGCCGTCGGGGCCGGCCTCGTCCACCTCGTGGCCCCGCCGGAAAGCATCGCCGCGCTCGGCGAGGCGGAGCCGGATCTCCAGACCCTGGCGCACCCCTTCGATGGTCCGATCGACGGACGCCTGGCCGATCTTCTCACCAACGCGAACGCGGTCATTCTCGGCCCCGGCATGGGCCGGCGGCCGGGCCGGACCGCCTGGGTCGCCGCCTGCGCTGCGTTAGGCACGGCACCGCTCCTGATCGACGCCGATGGCCTGATCGCGCTCCAGGGCGACGCCGAGCTGCTGAGCCGGATCGCGGCCGCCCGCCCGGTCGTGATCACGCCGCACGCGGGTGAGTTCCGCGCGCTCTTCCCGGAGCTGGCCAACGGGAGCGGGGTCGATCCGTGG
>JBDTOH010000244.1:0-8281 GCA_039933355.1 Gemmatimonadota bacterium
GCATAGTCGGCGTCGCCCCGAACTTTGTAGGTCACATCGGGGGTTCCGCTGCCTGCTTCGGTGAGGCTTGTGGGAAGCCGACCCGAGCGCGCCTGGAAGCTGCGGATCCGGTCCATCTCCTGAACCAGCACCAGCATCGCCGAGGCGCGCTTGATCGCGGGCTCCTCAGCCGGGAGCGGTGGCCCAACCAGCCAGCCCGGCTGAATGATCAAGACGACGGCGCCGGCCAGCGCGATGACTGCGAGGGCCCCCCGGAAGACCGAGCGGCCGGCCGACCCGCCGCCGCGTCGCCCCGATCCCTGCTTAGTCTTTCCGTCGGCGATCGCAGCCTGAGCGGCCTGCAGGAGCGCGCTCTTGCTGTCCCGAAATTGGGGGTCGGCTGGGGTTTTTGGTGGCACGTTGTGCGGCATCGTCGTCCTCGGTCGTGGGGCCCCTCGGTCGCCCTGGTAATATAGGCCCCAAGTCTTCCACCCGCCGCGTCTTCCGGGTTACGGCTGGTCCAGGATCCCTCCGCCTCCCGACCGGCTGAGCGTACTGCCCGCCCTCCGCCTCCTATGCCAGCTGCGAGCGCCGGAGGACTGCCCGAACCCTCGCCTGGAGCGAGGCCGGCTGAACCGGCTTGCGGAGGAAGTCTTGAGCCCCCAGGTCGAAGACGCGGGTCTCGGTATCGTCACCTAACGAGGTGAGGACGATGACCGGGATGCTCGAGGTCACCACTCGGGCCCGCAGCTCTTCGAGCACACCGAGGCCGTCGAGACGGGGCATGTTGATGTCGAGAATCATGAGATCGAACGGCCTGCTGTCGACCAGCTCCAGCGCTTCGAGGCCGTCGGCCGCTTCGACCACCTCGTAGCTGTCATGCTCGAGGACGGACCGCAGGAGCCGGCGCATTTGTCGATCGTCGTCTGCGATGAGGACCCGCACTCCTGCCCCCGACTTGAGCGGCGGAACCGGCTCGGTTTCGGGTTGCCGGGCCGGCGCCGGCGGGCCCGCCTGGGCCGCGAGCGGAGATCCAGCCTGAGCGAGCTTCGAGGCGGTCGGCAGGGTGATCTCGCTCGCGGGCACGGGTCCCGCCGCCACCGCCGGCCGTCCTTCGTGCCGCTCGCCTAACACCCGCCTTGCCTCGGCGTACGACGTATCGCCCCGCCACATCCGAGCGAGGCAACCGTCCCAAAGCGTCCGCATGCCGCTTGCCCGCGCGGCTTCGACGAGAACCTCGGGAAGCGCGCCCTCACCGATCAGCGCCGCGATCCCCGCGGTAATCGACAGCACCTCGAGGACCGGCATCCGTCCCTTGTACCCGGTCCCGCCGCACGCCTTGCACCCCACGGCCCGTTTGAGGCTCGCGTCCGCCCCGGTCGGCCGGGCCTCCATCGGCAGATCGTCGATCGGGCTCGGCGTCGCGCAGCTGCGACAGAGCCGCCTAACGAGCCGCTGCGCGACGATTCCCCGGAGCGCGGGGCCGAGCTTCGAATCATCCACGCCGAGGTGGCGAAGCTGGAGGACCGCCGAGGGCGCGTCGTCGGTCTCGAGCGTGGCAAGCACGAGGTGTCCGGACGAGCCGGCCTGGATCATCGTCGCCGCGGTCGAGGCGTCGCAGATCTCGCCGATCAGGATGACGTCCGAGTCTTCGCCCGACCCCGACCGAAGCGCGTTGGAGAGCGCGGACGCGCCCGCACCGGCCGCCGATGTTCCGCCGGCCTCGCACCGAGCCGGATCCTGGGCGTTGACGATGGTTCGGCCGTCGTTCCTGAGCTGGTTGAGCGCGGCATAGAGCATCGTCCTCTTGCCGCTTCCCGCCGGGCCGGTCAGCAACACGATCCCCTCTCGCGTGCCGAGCATCTGACGGAATTGGTCGAGCTCGGAGGGGAGCAGTTGGAGGTCGTTCAACGTGGCCTGGAGATTCGCCTCGTCGAGAATACGGATGACGACCTTCTCGCCCCGCTGACCCGGAACGGTCGAGACCCGAAGGCCGACCTGCCGGCCGTCCACCCGGATCTCGGCTTGGCCGTTATGGGAACGCAACGGGTCGGCCACGTCGAGCTTGGCCATGATCTTCACCCGCCGCACCAGCATCGGACCCGAGGCCGCCGGAAGCCGCATGACTTCCTGCACGATGCCGTCGATTCGGTACTTGATCGACATCCCGTGGGCCGAAGGCTCGGCGTCGATGTCGCTGGCGCCCTCGCGGACCGCCTCGCTGATCATCGCGTCCACGAGGCGGGTTAGCGGCGTGTCGATCGGAGGCGGCCCCGTAGCCACCCGCTTGGCCGCGGGCTGGACCGCTTCGACTTTGCCGCGATCGAGGCCGACCACCAGCCGGCTGATAGCGATATCGGGGTTGTAGATGTCCGTGAGCAGGACGGCGATGGCAGTCGGGGACGCTGCCTGAAGAACAACTTCCCGCCCGGCGACGAACGCGAGCGTCTGCTCGAGCGTGAAGTCGTGCGGGTCGGAGGTCGCGATGCGGATCGTCCGGTCGTCTGCGGTGATCGGGATGACCTGGTACTTCCGCGCCACCGACTCTGGGATTAGGCTGGACACCCGCATGTCGATCGCGCCTAAATCGGCGATGGGGACCTTGAACCGGCTCGAAACGGCGCCGAGGATCTGCTGGTCCGTGAGGAAGCCGCCCTTTACGGTGGCGGACCAGATGCCTCCCGCGCCGGCTCGCTCAAGGTCTTTGGATTGGGTTGTGGTGAGCAGTCCGGCCTGCTCCAAGGTCAGCAGCAGCCAGCCGTCGTTCGTTGCGGCGGGTACGCCCGTGGTCAGGGCCGATGAGCCCTGGGCAGTCTTGGTCTTCGCTTCAACTACCGGGCGCGGCGGCAATGTTTGGTGCCTCAAACCTCGTTCGAGTACACTTCGGCGTGATGGGCGGCTGCTGCCGACCCCGATCACTCAATCCCTCATCGGGACCAATCGAAAGCGCACATGGTCGTCCACGGTGAGGTCGTGGTTCCCGGCGATAAGAGCATCACCCATCGCGTCTTGTTGATCGCGGGGCTCATCCGTGGAACATCCCGGATTCGAGGTGCTCTGACCTCGTTCGATGCCCGATCCACCGGCCGCTTTCTCCGGAAACTTCACGTTGGCGTATCGGCACTTCGTGCCGATAGCGAAGTCCGAGTGCAAGGATCGATCCGCTGGCGAGCCCCGACCGGCCCAATTCACTGCGGCAACTCCGGCACCACAACCCGTCTCGGCCTCGGCCTGCTCGCAGCGCAACCGATTTCAGTCGCCTTGACGGGCGACGGTTCCTTGCGCCGCCGGCCCATGCGGCGCGTTACCCTCCCCCTGGTCGCGATGGGGGCGAAGGTCGCGCCGGCGGACCGGGAGACGTTGCCTCTGACGATCCGGGGCGGCCGGCTTCGTGGCATCCGCTGGGAGCTTCCGGTTTCGAGTGCCCAGATCAAAAGCGCGGTGCTCCTCGCGGGGCTTGCGGGCGGGGTCGAAGTCTCCGTTCGCGAGCCGGGCGGCCGGTCGCGCGACCACACCGAGCGGCTGCTGCGCGGACTCGGCGTGTCGGTCGAAGAGCGCGGCGGTTGGATCCATCTGTCGCCGCCAGAGCGGCTGCACCCTTTCGAGTACGAGGTCCCCGGCGACCCCAGCTCGGCGGCGTTTCTCGTCGGCGCCGCCGTGCTCGCAGAATCCGGGGAGCTCGTGATCCGGAACGTCGGCGTCAACCCTACCCGCACCGGGTTCCTTCGGGTGCTCGAGCGGATGGGCGGTCGGGTTGGCGTGGTCGGCGAGCGGGACCAACTCGGCGAGCCGGTGGCCGATCTCGTCGCGCGGCCGTCAGCTCTGCGGGGCACCACCGTCGCCGCGGACGAGATTCCGGGACTCATCGACGAGATTCCACTCCTCGCGGTGCTTGCGGCCCGCGCCTCCGGCACCACGGTGTTCCACGAAGTGGGAGAGCTCCGCGTGAAAGAGAGCGACCGCCTTGCGCTGATCGCCGAAAACTTGAGAAGTGTGGGTGTGTTGGCCGAGGCTCAGGGCAATACGTTGGTGATCGAGGGGACCGATGCCACGCCGCGAGGGCGCATCCGCACCGACGGCGATCATCGGATTGCGATGGCGTTCGCGGTGCTGGGTACGGTACCCGGCGCGCGGGTGCGGGTCGACGATCTGGCCTGCGCCGCCGTCAGCTTTCCCAACTTTCCCGCCGTCCTTCGCCGGGCCGGGGGCGGCAGGCCGCGGTGAAGGCCATGGTCATCGCGATCGACGGTCCCGCCGCGTCCGGCAAGTCGTCCACCGCTGCCGCAGTGGCTCGCGTGTTAGGAGCCTACCATCTCGATTCCGGAGCGCTCTACCGGACCCTCACCCGGGTCGCGCTCGACGCCCATACCCGAGATCCCGAAGCGATTCTCCAGGCCGCCGCCCGCCGCGGGGTCGCGCTGGCGGAACATGGCGCCGAGCTGATGCCGCTGCTCGACGGCGGCCTGGCGGAGTCGCGGATTCGAAGCCCGGAGGTCACCGGGCTCGTCTCCGAAGTGTCCGCCATGCCCACGCTGCGCGAATGGGTCAATATGCAGCTCCGGGCAGCGGCCCGGCCCGACCGCACCCTGGTGCTCGACGGCCGCGACATTGGGACGGTTGTCTTTCCTGCCGCCGCGACCAAGATCTTTTTGACGGCTTCACCCGAAGCCCGCGCCCGTCGCAGGCTCGTCCAGCGTGGCGATGCTCCGGACGAGGCCGCAGTGGCCGTCGAGGCGGCCCGGCTCGTCGAGCGGGACCGCGCCGATTCGGTCCGCCCGGTCGCGCCCCTCAAACGGGCGCCCGATGCCACCGTCGTCGATACCACGGACATGTCGTTCGACCAGCAGGTGAGCGCGATCGTGGACCTCGTCCGCCGCGGGTTGCCGGAGCCTTGCTAGGTCACTATCCTATATGGCTCGGTTCCCGGGGCACTCTGTCCCGGGACCTTCACACTAACCCCCCAGGTGCTCCTATCCTGGGCGCAGTAGGGAAAGGCCCCTCGCATGACTACAAAGAAACCATCCAAGTCAGACGCCTTCACGACCGACGCCGGCCTCCGGGTCCGGAGCGACCTCTACGACGAGAGCTATACCGACGAGGAGTACCAGGGGATGCTCTCGCTGTACGAGGGCACCATGGCGCAGATCGTCGAAGGGGAGATCGTCAAGTCGCGCGTGCTCCGGATCACGGACAACGCGGTCATCCTCGACGTCGGCTTCAAGTCCGAGGGTTCGGTCCCGCTCGACGAGTTCAAGGATCCGCAGAACCTGAAAGAGGGCGATGAGGTCGAGGTCTTCCTCGAGCATCTCGAGGACGCGGAGGGCGCGGTCGTGCTCTCCAAGAAGAAGGCCGACTTCATGCGGGTCTGGGAGAAGATCCGGGTCGCCTACGAGTCCGATCAGCCGGTCGAAGGCATGCTCGTCAAGAAGATCAAAGGCGGTGTCGTCGTCAACGTCATGGGCGTCGACGCGTTCCTCCCCGGCTCGCAGATCGCGCTCCGGCGTGTGCCTAACATCGATGAGCTGCTCGGCCAGAGCTTCGAGTTCAAGATCATCAAGCTCAACAAGCGGCGCCGGAACATCGTGGTCAGCCGCCGGGTGATCCTGGAAAACGAGCGGGCCCACAAGCGCGAGCACCTGATGAAGGAGCTCGAGGTCGGCCAGGTTCGGAAGGGCATCGTCAAGAACATCACGGACTTCGGGGCGTTCATCGACTTGGGCGGCGTCGACGGCCTGCTCCACATCACCGACATGTCGTACGGCCGCGTGAGCCACCCGACCGAGCTCGTTCAGATCGGCTCCGAGGTCGAGATCAAGATCCTCGACATCGATTGGCAGCGCGAGCGGATCTCCCTCGGCATGAAGCAGCTGCAGGCGTATCCGTGGAAGGACATCGCCGAGAAATATCCGGTCGGCACTCGGGTCCAGGGCAAGGTGGTCTCGATCACCAACTACGGCGCGTTTGTCGAGCTCGAGCCGGGCATCGAAGGCCTCGTGCACATCTCCGAGATGAGCTGGACCCGGAACGTGCGGCATCCGTCCAAGATCGTCTCGATCGGCGAGACCATCGAAGCGGTGGTCCTCAAGGTCGACGAGTCCGAAGAGAAGATCTCGCTCGGTATGAAGCAGACCGAGCAGGATCCGTGGATGATCCTGCCCCAGAAGTATCCGGTCGGCACCCGGATCTCGGGCAAGGTCCGCAACCTCACGAGCTTCGGCGCGTTCGTGGAGCTCGAGCCGGGCATCGACGGGTTGATCCACATCTCGGACATGTCGTGGACCAAGCGGGTCCAGCACCCGTCCGAGGTCGTGAAAAAGGGCGACGGAGTCGACGTCGTGGTCCTCAACATCGACGCGGAGAACAAGCGGATCTCGCTCGGCCTCAAGCAGGCGGAAGAGGATCCGTGGCTCAAGATCGGGGAGAGCTATCCGGTCGGAACTCCCATCAAGGGCCGCATCGTCCGGATGATGGACAAGGGCGTAGTCGTCGATCTCGGCAACGATCTCGAAGGATTTGCGCCGATGTCGCAGCTCGGTCATGACAACGTGGTCAACCCCGGCGACGTCGTGCAGGAGAATCAGGTCGCGGATGTCGAGGTCCTCGAGGTCGATCCGATCCATCACCGGATCGTCGTCGCGGTTCGCGGCTATCCGAGCGATGAGACCGGCGCCCCGCCGATCCAGGCGAAGCCGGTCATCGTCGAAGACAAGATGGACTAGGTCGCAGCGGCCTAACGCGAGAACGGGCGGCGGAGCAAGTGCTCCGCCGCCCGTTTCTCGTTCGCCAGGGTCTCACCGGCAGTCGGCGCGACCGAGTCCGAGCCTGGTCGAGGGCCGCAATCAGCCAGATGGTTGGGGAGCGGATGCGGCAGAAACCTGCTTGTATTTCCGATCGGGTTCGGTATCGTAGTCAAGATCAGTTCCCACAATCCGGAGGCCTTCATGTCAATTCGACCGGTCAAGAAGCGGATCACCGCTAAGCCGACTCTGGAAGGCGCGGGCGTGCACCTGCGCCGCGCGTTCGGCTACGATCCCTTCCTCCCGCTCGACGACTTTCGAAATGATGGACCCGAGGACTCTCTCGCGGGCTTCCCGTGGCATCCGCACCTACCTCGACGTGTCGCCGTTGGAGCGGCCCGAGATCGTTCCGTGGGCGCGGACTTGCCGGCCGGAGGACCGATGAATCGGTGGAGTCCTCCGCGGCTCGCGGATCGAGGCAATCGGCAGCGGTTCCTTTTTCCGAGTCGAGCGAGGCGAGGGTGACCAATCCGAAGCAGCAGCCGGACCAAGCAGGCCGTGGCAAGGGTGGACCGCCGGCGCGGGGAAGACTCCCGGATCGCGGCTCGAGCGAGCCGGGCAAGACCAAGCCGCCCGCAACCATGCCTCCGCGGCGGACCTGGGTTTCGTTCCTGGTCATCCTGCTCATCAACTTCCTGCTGGTGAGGACGCTTTTCCCCAGCGGCGACTCGGCCGTGAAGGTTCCCTACACCCTCTTCAAACGAGAAGTCATCAAAGGCAACGTCAAGCAGATCTACAGCCAGGGCGTGGGCCTAACGGGCCGCTTCGCCGTGCCGGTGACCTACGCTCCTCTTTCCTCGGATACGGCGGCTCGGGCGCAGCCCCGGGCCGTCACCACCTTCGCCACCACGCTGCCCGAGTTCGTGGATCCCGGGTTGGAAGCGCTGCTCATCGACCACGGCGTCGAAATCGTTGCCGAGCCGATCGAGCAGGGGAGCCCGTGGAGCACGCTGCTGTTCGGCTTCGGGCCGGGCTTGCTGCTGATTGTCTTCTATGTCTGGCTCTACCGGCGGATGGCCAAGCAAGGCGGCGGAATCGGAGGGCTGCTCGGCGGGCTCGGGAAGAGCGGAGCGCGCCGCTTCGACCAGCAAGCGGAAGGAAAGGTGACGTTCAACGACGTGGCTGGAATCGACGAGGCGGAGAACGAGCTGGTGGAGATCGTTGATTTCCTCCGCGATCCGCAGAAGTACACCCGGCTCGGGGGGACCGCCCCGAAAGGCGTGCTGCTCGTCGGTGCGCCGGGCACCGGGAAGACGCTGCTGGCGCGCGCGGTCGCCGGTGAGGCCGGGGTCCCGTTCTTCTCCTTGAGCGCCTCCGAGTTCGTGGAGATGATCGTCGGCGTGGGTGCGGCCCGGGTTCGTGATCTCTTCAAGCAGGCGCGTGAGCAAGCGCCGGCAATCATCTTCATCGACGAGCTCGACTCGATCGGTCGCGCGCGGGGACAGGTATCGATCGGCGGCTCGAGCGAGCAGGAGCAGACGCTCAACCAGATCCTCACCGAGATG
>JBDTOH010000245.1:0-8265 GCA_039933355.1 Gemmatimonadota bacterium
GTCTGCCTCAACGAGAATCTGGTCGGCGAAATCGCAGCGGAGCCTCCGTCAACCGGATCGTCGCGTCCCGCAGCGCCGATGTTGAACCCATCAGCATCAGAGTTGGTTCTCGGAGCACTACGGGAGGACATCTCAATCGCAGAGGAGCATCGCTCAGCGCGATTGGGGCTCCCCGTAACGTGATTTTGCTCGCTCCCAACGCAGATCTGCTCCCGGGCGGAGCGGATTTGCTCGGCTCAACAGCAGGTGCGCTCGGCTCAACAGCAGATGGGCTTGGCTCAGCAGCAATGGAGCATGTCTCAACCGAGCGCATATCTCCCTCAGTCACAAGAGCTTGACCGCGATGACCCAGGAATGGCGGAGCGGCTAGAAGTGCTGATGCGGGGGCGGCAGGAGGTGGGGGCGGGCGCGGCCCGATCGATGCCGCCCGGTACGGCTCCGAACCTGGCTCGTCCCCAAACTGGCTCGCCGACGCCTAGCGTCCGGCATGCTGACAAGGTCTCGACAGCGCCGCTGGTTGACCGACCAAATTTGAGTCGCCAAGGGGCGCCAGCAGGGCCGGCGAGGCGGTACGTTTGTGCGGTCGGCGCGGCGAGATTTCTTTCCGGGCGGGCATCCGGAAAACCGCCTTCCCGCGGAGCAACTTGCCGCCTTGCCGCCTTCAGTTCCTCGCGATCGGGGACGTCCGCTCCAACCTACCGCCGGCTCAGGACAGCGGGATCCACCTGCAGCGATCGGCGGCCTCCCCGCCGGGAAGGTGGGCCGGTGTGCAGTGAATGGAAGCAGTCCGACCATTCCGCGACGAATAGTTGCGCGAGGCCCTGAACCGCCCGAGATTCGTCTCCGCTCGTCCCTGGTACCGTGGGTTCTCGAGGGCCAACTGGAGGGTGTATGCGATTCTGTCTTTGCGCGATCGTCGTGCTCGCAGCTTGTGGGAAGGGTGACAAGGCGCCCGCAGCGGATACGACCGCCACCGCGGTCGCGCCCCCGGCCCCGGCACCGATCGCACTGGCCGACGTCGCGGGGAAGTGGACTCTCAAGACCACGGTCGAAGGAAAAGACACCACGGTCACGGCCGCGCTCGTCGCCACCGCGACGACCGACGGCTGGACGATGACGAATCCGAAGCAGAAGCCCACCCCGATGCGGATCCGCACCGACGCTGACAGCATCATGGCGGACGCCGGTCCGTTCCCGAGCGTCCTCATGAAGGGCGCGATGGTGACCACGAACAGCGTGTTCCACTTGCAGGACGGCAAGCTGGTCGGCACGATGGTGGCCCGTTACACCGGCGCCAAAGTCGGCGCGGACAGCGTGCTACGGGGCCGCCAGGAAGCCACCCGCATGCCCTGACGAGCTGGGCCAGGTCCGCAGGAAAGCGGGGAGGGCGGTGACGGAGGTGTGACCTTTCATCACACCTTCGCCCGCTCGTTAGGTGCCCCCCTCGGCGAGGGAGGAATAGAGCATGGCCCGACGAACTTGGCTCTTCGGGCCGCTGCTGGCAGTTCCGCGCCTCGGGCTTGGGGTGGCTCAGGCGGTCAACACCCATCTCAACTCGGAGCTCAGGTCCGCGCTCCGCGCGCGGCATTCCGAGCTCACCGAGAGCGGGATCGCCGCTCTCACCCTGGACCGCATCTGCCCCGCGACCGAGCCGCCTGACTAGAGGCAGGAATTTCCGCGCACTTAGAAACGAGCGTGACTGGATGGGACTTCTCAGCGCCAGGTCCACTGCGGGTAGATCGCGTCTCCTCGGGAGCTTGGCCGTGGCGGGCATGACGTTCGCCGGCATCGCTCCGCTCCTCGCGCAGCAAGCGCAAGCCCTCAAGGCTTCGATTCGCACCACGTCCTACGGCGTCCCGCACGTGCTCGCCGACAACATCGCGGGGGCCGGCTTCGGGTTAGGCTATGCCTTCGCGAAGGCCGATCTCTGCACCGTCGCGGACCGCTGGGTCACCGTTCGGGCGGAGCGGTCCAAATACTTCGGAGCCGAAGGAGCCCGCGACGCGAGACAGACGGTCACTAATCTCCAGAGCGACTTCTACTGGAAGCGCATCCTCGACATGGACCTGGTGGGCCGGGAGCTCAAGGCACCGCCGCCGGTCGGCCCGACGGCTGAAGTGCGCGAGCTGATCAGCGGCTATGTCGCCGGATACAATCAATACCTGGCCGAAGTCGGGGCCCAGAACATTCCCGACGTCCGGTGCCGAGGAAAAGAGTGGGTTCGCCCGATCACGGACGAGGATGTGTACGCCCGGGCGCTCCACTGGAACATGCTCACCAGCTCACGGATGGGCCCGATCGTCGATGCGACGCCGCCCGGCGGATCCGATCCCGCCACGGCACAGCCGGGAAACCGGCTGTCGCTCAAGCCTGCGGACTCGACGCCCGCGGCTCCCGGCGCCATGAGCAATCTCATCGCGCTCGGCAAGGACGCCACCGACAACGGACGGGGGATGCTGTTCGCCAATCCACACTGGCGGTGGCACGAGCCGGAGCGCTGGTTCGAGGCGCAGCTCACCGTGCCCGGCAAGATGGATGTCTACGGGGCGGCGCTCGAGGGGCTTCCCATCATCATGTTCGGGTTCAATCGCGGGGTCGCGTGGTCCCACACGGCGAGCGTGCCCAAGCGGGAGACGATCTACGAGCTTCGGCTCGCGCCCGGGGCGCCCACGTCATACCTCTACGAGGGCAAGGTCCGCCCGATGTCGCCGAGAACGGTGGGGGTGGACGTTAGGCAGGAGGACGGGCGGCTGGTGAAGCGGACCCATACGTTCTGGGAGACCCAGTACGGGCCGGTCGTGGCGGACGCCGACTACATCTGGACCGCGACGACCGCCTACGCGGTCCGGAACGTCACGACGTCGTTCCGCTGGCTCAACCAGCAGCTCGGGATGATGCTGGCCCAATCGGTGGAGGAGCTCGACGACGCCGGCCGGAAGTACCTGGCGCTCGGCTGGCTCAACACGGCCGCCGCCGACGCCTCCGGCCGGACGATCTACGCCGATCGCTCAGCGGTTCCTCACGTGACCGACGCGCTGCTCGATCGGTGCGTGACGTCCGACCTGGGCAAGCGAATGCTCGCGCGGCAGCAGCTGCCCGTGCTCGACGGGTGGCGGAGCGACTGCGAGTGGGGAACCGATCCCGATGCGCCGGTTCCCGGGATCTTCGGCGCGAAGAGCCTGCCGATGCTCGCCCGCACCGACTATGTCATGAATTCCAACGACAGTCATTGGAGCAACAATCCGCACCAGCCGCTCGAGGGCTTCGGCACGATCGTCGGCGACGAGCGGACGCCGCGGAGCCTCCGGACCAGGAACGGGTTGCTCAAGATCGAGCGCCGGCTGAGCGGGGCCGACGGCTATCCGGGGAAACGGTTCACGCTCGATCAGCTCGAGACGATCACGATGGACAACCGGGTGCTCTCCGGTGAGCTGTGGCGGGACTCGCTGGTTGCGACGTGCCGGCGGATGCCGGTCCAAAAGGGCATTCCCGAGGCGTGCGGCGTGCTGGCCAAGTGGGACCTGACCGACAATCTCGACAGCCGGGGCGCGGTGCTCTGGCGGCGTTTCGTCGAGAACATCAGCAGCGCGGCCCAACCCGACGCGGAGCTGTTCACGGTGCCGTTCAATCCTGCCGATCCGGCCACTACACCGAGCGGCCTCAACGCGGCGAATCCGCGGGTGACGAGAGCGCTCGCCGCGGCGATCACCGACCTCCGCGATTCCGGCATCCCGCTCGACGCAAGGCTCCGCGAGTATCAGTACGAGGAGCGCTCCGGCATGAGGATTCCGATTCACGGCGGCCCCGTCCCAACCGGCCAGTACAACCTCATCCTGACGGGGTCGGGGTGGGTTCCTGGGAAGGGGTGGAACACGGTGATGCATGCGTCGAGCTACATCATGTGGGTCCAGTTCACGGATCGGGGCCCGGTAGGCCGCTCGGTGCTGGCGCCGTCGCAATCGGACAACCCGGACTCGCCTAACCACGCGGATCAGACCAAGCTATTCTCGGAGAAGAAGTCGAAGCCGATCCTGTTCGAGGACTCGGCGATCCAGGGGGATCCGAACCTGAGCGTGGTGCGCGTCTGCAATCAGCCCAAGGGCGCTGCCTGCAAGTAGGCCAATCGGTCATCCACCGGGGAGCGTGGACCCTGGGCCCTAGCGTCAGCGATCGAGACCCCTTCGCTCCGCTCGGGATGACAAGCTTGCGGCTGACCAAGAACACCTAGCTAAAGGAGGGACATCGTCGTGATCAGGATCAGCATGACCAGTGTAATGGTTGACGATCAGGCCAAGGCTCTCGAGTTCTACACGGACATTCTTGGCTTCGTCACCAAGAAAGACATTCCAATGGGCGAGGCTCGATGGCTCACGGTCGTCGGACCGGGCGAGCCGGACGGCACCGAGCTCTTGCTCGAGCCCGTGTCCGGTCTGGCCGAAGCCTCGGTTTTTCAGAAGGCACTGTTCGCCGCGGGCATTCCAGCGACCGCGTTCGGGGTCGACGATCTCGCCGCCGAGTACGCACGGATGAAGGCGCTCGGCGTGGAATTTCGGGGCGAGCCGACCAAGCCCGAGTTCGGTCCGTCGATGGTCATGCTCAACGACACCTGCGGCAACCTGATCCAGTTGTTCCAGCTCCACTGGGCCGGCTCGGAGCCTGCTGCCGTCCCGGACAAAGCCGAGGCCACAGCTTCGCCGGCCCCGGCCACGCCGAAGGAGCTCCCTCCTCGCCTTGCTCTTCCTGACGAGGGCCCGGCACCGACCCGATCGGATGCCGAGAAGGCTCCGATCGAGTAAATTTAGAACCCCTTCCCATCTGGATCCATCGATGTCCTTCGAAAGCTTTGAGCTGGAGCGCTGGCAGTCCGACTTCGAGCACGCCGTCGAGTACAATCTGGCCGACAGCTCGGTCCGCGGTGCGCCGCTCTCCGATGTCCTCCCGGCCGATGCGATGGACCGGTTCATGGCGCTCGAGCTGGGGTATCCGCAGGTGAACGGCACCGACGCGCTCCGGCGCCGGATCGCCGGGCTGTACCGCGGGGCCACGCCCGACAACGTGCTCGTGACCGTGGGCGGCGCCGAGGCGAATCAGCTGGTTTGCCAGACTCTGCTCGAGCCGGGCGATGAGTGCATCGTCATGGAGCCGGGATACCGCCAGGTCTGGGGTTTGGCGCGGAACCTGGGCGCCGTCGTCCGGCCGTTCTCGCTCCGCGCGGACCGCGGCTGGCGGCCCGACCTCGAGCAGCTTGCCCGGGCGATCACTCCGCGCACCAAGCTCATCGCGGTGGTCAATCCGAACAATCCGACCGGCACGATCCTCAACGCGGCCGACCGAGCAGCGATCGTGGAGATCGCGCGGCGGGCCGGCGTGTGGCTGCTCGCGGACGAGGTGTATCGCGGTGCCGAGCGGCTCACGGACGCCGAGACGCCGTCGTTCTTCGGCGACTACGAGCGAGTGGTCGCGGTCAACAGTCTCTCGAAGGCATACGGGTTGAGCGGGCTCCGGCTCGGGTGGGCGGTCGCGTCGGAGGATTTCATCCAGGCGTTGTGGCGGCGGCACGAGTACGCGGTGATCGCCGCGAGCGCGCCGTCCATGTTCCTGGCGGAGATCGCGCTCGGCGAGCCGTACCGGGCCCGGCTCCTCGCGCGGCAGCGGAAGATGATGCGCGACGGCTGGGAGCTGCTCTCGCAGTGGGTCGGCCGGAACAGCGACCTGGTGTCGGTGGCGCCGAGCGAGGCGACGGCGATCGCGTTCGTGCGGTACAACCTGCCGATCGGGTCGGTGGAGGTGGCCGACAGAATCCGGCGGGAGGCCTCGGTGCTCGTCGCGCCGGGCGAGTATCTCGGCGCGGACCATCATCTCCGGATCACCCACGGCCTCGGCGCCGACCGGGTGGTGCCCGCGCTCGACCGGATCGCGGAAGTGCTGAGTGGGCTCACGGCACGGGTCGGGCAGACCGCATAACGCCCGCTTGGCCGACGGCTCAGGGGACGGAGCGCCCGCCTCTTAAGTAGTGGTCGAACCACGCAAGCATCCTCCGATCGAGGTCGGCCACGTGCTCCGGCTCGTGGAAGCCGTGGCCTTCCCGCGGGTAGCGCGCCAGCTCGGCTTCGACGCCCTGTTTCCTGAGCGCCGTGTACATCTCTTCTGCCTGCGTAATCGGGACTTCGTGATCGGCCTCGCCATGGAGGAAGAGGGTCGGCGTGGTGACGCCTTTTACGTGCGCGAGGGGCGAGAACTGCCACAGCAGCGGATAGTTGTCCCACGGGAGCCCGTTGAACTCCGATTCAACGAGATCGGTGTAGAGCGAAGTGCCGTAGAACGAGATCAGGTTGCTCAGGCTCAAGAGCGACACGGCCGCTTTGAAGCGATGGGTCTGGGTGATGATCCAGTTGGTCATGAACCCGCCGTAGCTCCCGCCGGTCACGCCTAACCGGTCCGGATCCATCCAGGCATGCATAGCCAGTGCGGAATCGAGGCCGACCATCAGGTCCTGATAGTCGCCGCCGCCCCAGCTCTCGAGGCTTCCGTCCGAGAACTTCTGCCCGTAGCCGATCGAGCCGCGCGGATTGATGAAGACGACGCCATAACCCGCAGCCGCCTCGCGCTGGAGCCGGTCGTTGAAGCCGAAGCCGAACCCGCTATGGGGGCCGCCGTGGATGTTGAGCAGCACCGGGTAGCGCTTGGCGGGATCGAACCCGGCGGGTTTCATGATCCAGCCCTGGACCGGAGTCTCGCCGATACTCTTGAACCAGAACGGCTCGGCGGGCTCGAGGGCGACGTCCCGAACGAGAGCGTCATGGAGATGCGTGAGCGGGCGGGGGGCGGTACCGTCCGCCGCGGCAACCCACACCTCGGTGGGATGGGTCGGATCGGTGGAAAGGAAGCTGATCGCACCGCCTCCTGCGTCGAATGAGTAGCCGCGGACCTGGCGCTCACCGCCCAACACGACGACCGGCAGCGAATCACCGGGAGCGGCGCGGTAGACCCGAGCAGCGCCGTGATCGGCGGCGGTGAAGTAGATCCAGTTGCCCGATGGATGCCAGACAACCTCCGTCACCCGCCGGTCGAGACCCGGCGCGATTGGCCGGCTCGGTCCTCCACCGGCCGGGATGACGTACGCCTTGGTATCTTCGGCCGGGCTGTCCTTCGTGTTGCCGGCGCGGGCCCATCCCTCGTATGCGATCCACCGCCCGTCAGGCGACCACACCGGCAGGAACTCCGCGGCCGGCGTGTCCGTGAGGCGGGTTGTTGTGCCGGTCGAGACGTCGAGCGTGTAGAGATCGTTGCGGAAGGTGTTGTCGGGATCGGGCGACCGATCGCTCACGAACGCGAGGTGGCGGGAGTCGGGCGCCCACGCGAGCGAGTGCTCGTCGGTGGATCCTGGTGTGAGGAGACGGGGCTCGCCGCCGGCAGCGCTCACCAGCCAGAGGTGCGTCCGCCGGTTGTCGGTGAAGCCCGTCGTGGTCTTGTACATGATCCGGGAGTACACCTTGACGTCGCTCTTGCCTGACGCAGCCGCCCGCTCCGCGCCGACGTAGGCGATCCACTTCCCCTCCGGCGACCACTCGAAGTTCTTCTCGGCGCCCCGGCCCAGCCAAGCATTGCTCTGCCCGACGGCTACGAGGAACCGATCCGTTCGCGCGGCGAGGTCACGGATCCAGATGCCGTTCTTGCCGTCCCTGCCCGCTCGAAACGCGATCCGCTTGCCGTCCGGGGACCATTGGGGGCCGGATCCGGTCCAGGTATCGCGCGTCGCGCCGTCCGACGTGCGGATGACGACGATGGCCGCCGAGTACGCATTCGCGACAAAGTCGGGAGCGGACCGGACGTAGGCCAGCTCAGCGCCGTTAGGCGAGAGCCGGGCGTCGCCGACGCCGTAGAGACGGGCGCGGTCGGCCTCGGTGATGGGACGCCTGGCCGTCTGGGCGAGGCCGGGTACGGCCGCGACTGCTGCGATGAGGCACAACGATACGCGCATCGACTAACCCTCTTGCGGATTCAGGCCATGTGAGTGCGGCCGGGTCCGATCGCCGCAGTCTAGATCCCCCGCTGCGCTCGGGATGACAGCCCTGGCGGGCGGAGCGCCGTTTGCTTCGGTTGGGACGACCACACTGGGGCGAGCAACGGTCGCTCCGCGCGGGACGACAACCCGTGGGGAGCGCCCGGGGCAAACCTGCCGCCTTGCCGCCTTCACCCGGCCTGGAACAGCTCCCCGAGCTTGGCAAGCACCAGAGCGAAATCCGGCTTCTCCTCGAGCACCGG
>JBDTOH010000246.1:0-8253 GCA_039933355.1 Gemmatimonadota bacterium
AAAGATCGGGTACGGACCACCCATTGGCAGAGCGAGATGCCGACGCGGAACGTGTCCTTCAACATCGGCGAGTTCGACGAGTTCCAGATCGCCGATCCGCGGATCCCGCCGGTGACGGTGCAGATGAACAGCGAAGCCCACCGGAAGCTCAACGCGATCTTTCTGCGGCAGACGAATCCCGAAGACCAGGTCGGCGGCGACGTCGCCAACAGCCTGTCGTTCTTTACGCGCGTGTTTGGACCGCCACTGTTCAAGCACTATTACGCGACCGAGATCCCTTACTTCCACGGCGAGGCATTTCCCGGAATGATCCACCTCTCCTGGTGGACGTTTCAGACGGTCGAGGACAAGGGTGAGAGCGAGATCTTCCAGGCCCACTAGATGGCCCATCAGTGGTGGGGCATCGGCGTTCAGCCGACCGCCGACCGGGACCGGTGGCTGTCCGAGGGCTTCTCGGACTTCGCGGGCCTCTGGTACATGCAGGTGATCCTGCGCGACAACGAGAAGTACTTCAAGCAGCTCGATGAGTGGCGCAAGAGCATCCGCGCCGTACGAAAGGATGCGGGGCCTATGGGCATCGGCACGAGAGTGGGGGAGGTGGATGGCGACTACTACTCGCTGATCGTCTACAAGAAGGGCGCCTGGGTCCTTCACATGTTACGGAATCTGATGCTGAATTTCCGGACCATGAACGAGGATGTCTTCACCGAGACGATGCGAGACTTCTATCAGACGTATCGGGGCCGACGCGCCTCCACCGCGGACTTCCAGGGTGTGGTCGAGAAGCACACGGGGCTTGGCATGGACTGGTTCTTCCGGCAATGGGTCGACGGCACCGCGAGCCCAACCTACACCATGTCATGGCATGCCGAGCCCACCGCCGGCGGCAAGTCGCGGCTCCGGTTCCGGGTCAGGCAGGAAGGCGTTCCCGAAGACTTTATCATGCCCGTGCCGCTCCAAATCGAGCTCGCGGACGGCGCCCGGCTGGTGGTCCGAGTCCACGTCAAAGGCACGGTGACCGAGGGAGAGCTCGAGCTTCCATCCGAGCCCAAGCTGCTCGAGCTCAATCCGCTTCAGTCGGTGCTGGCGGAGATCAAGACCGAGGGCTGGAAGTGATGCGGAGTCCGTCTACTCGGCCCTCAAAGTGATCACGGGATCGACCCTGGCCGCCCGCCAAGCCGGTACCCAGCACGCGATCGCCGATACGCATAGCAGCACGGCCAGCACACCGACGTAGGTAACCGGGTCGAGGCGGGTGACGCCGAACAGCAGCGTGACGATCGCGCGGCTCGCGGCGATCGCTCCAATCAGCCCGATCATCGCGCCCACCAGCGTGAGCGTCATGCCTTGGCCGAGCACCAGATTGCGGATGTTGGCACGAGAGGCGCCGAGCGCCGAGCGCACGCCGATCTCCCGGGTCCGCTCCGCCACGCTGCCGGCGAGGACACCGTAGATGCCGGCGGCAGCGAGCACGAGTGCCGCGAGGGCAAATGCTTCGAACAGGATGAGCGCGAAGCGCCGCTCCGCCGCCGAAGTGGTGAGTAGATCGTCCATGGTCGCGACCCGCACGATGGGTTGGTCCTTGTCCACCGACCAGATCGCCTGACGGACCGCCGAAGCGGTGTTCGCTGCGTCGCCGCGCGCGCGGACCACGAGCGACAGAACGGAGGGTGGAAACGGCCACTGGGTCGAGGGAGTGTACACCGCGTCGGACTCGCTCAGCGCCAACGACACCTGCCTCAGGTCCCCGACCACACCGACGATGGTGTACGGCCCGGCGGGACCGATCCGTAGCCGCTGGCCAATCGGATCGCCCCCGTGGAATCGGCTGTTTGCCAGTGATTCGCTGATCAGCGCGACGAGCGGCGCCCCCGCGTCGTCTCGCTCGTCGAGCAGTCGCCCGCGGCGGAGCGGGACCCTCATGGTCTCCAAGTACCCCGGGCTCACCGCATAACGAAACGCTCCGTACGTCTCGGCCGCCTGGGTCGGGCCCGCCTCGAACGCCGCGCCGTACTCGTCCCGGTCGCCGCTCAGCGGCAACTGGCTGGTGAGCCCGGCGGCGGCGATGCCCGGTACGCGACGCACCGACTGGGCCACCTGGTCGAAGAAGAGATCCGTCGCCGCCTTGTCATCGAACTGGTGTCCGACGATTTGCACCTGCATCGTGAGCAGCCCCGAGGAGTCGAAGCCCACCGGAGTTGCGAACAGCCGTTGCATGCTACGCAGCAGCAACCCCGAGCTCACCAGCAGCATGAGGGCAAGCGCGACCTCCGCGACGACCAGAGCGTTGCGAGTGCGGCGATGTCCGCCGGCGGTGCGCTGGGACCCCAACTGGAGGTCGTGGTGCGGATCGTGCCGCGCCGCCTGCAGCGCGGGGACGAGCCCGAACGCCAGCCCGATCAGCGTCGTGATGCCAAACCCGAATGCGAGCACCGCCGCATCGACCCGGATCGAGCCGACCCGCGGCAGCCCCGGAGGGCTGAGCGCGACCAGCCCGCGGACGCCTAACATCGCCACGGCGATGCCGACCAGGCCCCCCATCGCCGCCAGCAGGAGGCTCTCGGTGAGGAGTTGCCGGACCAGCCGGCTCCGGCCGGCGCCGAGGGCGGCCCGGAGCGCGAACTCACCGCGCCGCTGGACCCCGCGCGCGAGGAGCAGGTTCGTCACGTTCACGCATGCGATCACGAGGACCAGCATGACGGCGCCGAGAATCGCGAGCAGGGCCGGCTTGACACCGCGCATCAGCTCGTCGTGGAGCGATGCGACACCGAACTGAGTGTTAGGGTCGTACGTCTCCGGATGCTGCGCCGCCAGCACGGCGCGCCCGAGCAGGTTGACCTCTCCGCTCGCTCCCGCAACACCGGTACCGGGCCGGAGAAGCCCGATGGTGCGCAGGTGATGGCCCCACTCTCGTCCCTGTGGGGGAAGCGAGGGGTCGTATTGCAACGGTGCCCACACCCCTGCGCCCGGAGCCAGGACGTTCTCAAAACCGCTCGGCATGACCCCGATGACGGTGTAGAGGTTGTCGTCGAGCCTGATCTGGCGCCCCACGATTCCGTGGTCGCCGGCGAAGCGACGCCGCCAGAGCGCGTCGCTCAGAATCACCACGTTAGGCCCGTTGCGCCGGTCGTCGGACGGATCGAAGTCCCGCCCCATTATCGGGACGATGCCGAGGACACGGAAGTAGCCGGCGCTGACGCGCTGCCCCTCGAACCGCTCCGGCTGGTCCGCTCCGGTGACGGTCGGCTGCCACGGCTTGAATACGGCGATCGCATCGAACGATCGAGATCGCTCCGCAAACTCGCGAAACAACGCAAAGGTGCCGTCGCTCCGAGAGCCGTTCCCGTGCATTTCCAGGATCGACACCATCCGGCCTGCATGGGGGTACGGCAGCGACTCGAACAGGATCGGATTCACCGCGCTGAAGATGGCGGTCGTGCCCCCGATCCCGATCGCCAGCGTGAGGACGGTGATGGCAGTGAAACCCGGCGCGGCGCGCAGCCGGCGCGCGCCATAACGGAGGTCGGCGAGCACCGCGCCGACCTCGTTTTCCCATCCGTACGCCCGCACTTCTTGCCTGACGGCAGTGAGGCCGCCGACCTCGAGGAGCGCGGCCCGGCGAGCCTCGTCGGGACCGAGTCCCCTCGCGATCCCCGCGGCGGTGGCCTGTTCGACGTAGTGCAGCACCTCGTCGGTGACCTCCCGGTCCGCGACCGACCGTTTGGTCAGCACGCGAAGGCCCCGCGTGACCTGGCGCCAGAGGGACATTCGCTAGCCCTCCGCCTTGAGCAGCCGGGCGACCGCGGACACGCGACGGTTCCAGTCGGAGGTCTCGACCTCGAGCTGCTTGCGGCCTCCGCGGGTGAGCGTGTAGAACTTGGCGCGGCGCGAGTTATCCGTCTGCCGCCACTCGGCGTCGAGCCATCCGGCCCGTTCGAGCCGCTGAAACGCGGTGAGCAGGGACCCCGGATTCACCTTGAAGACTCCGCGCGAGATCTGCTCGATCCGCCGGGCAATCCCGAAGCCGTGCATCGGCTCGAGGCTGAGCGTCTTGAGAATCAAAAGGTCGAGCGTGCCCTGGATCACATCGGTGGTCGGCTCGTCCACAGGGTCTCCGGTGCGGGGGGATGGGCAACAATACCTCGTTCATCTTGATTGTCAAGATGTGGTAGTCAAGTCGAGGGCGGCGGCGGCGCGGGCTGGTCCATGCGCTTCAAAGGACGCCGGCGGTTGCTGTATCGGCTGTCATCGAAGGAGCGCAACGGCGGGTTCATCCTGGACGTCGCTATCGGCGCCACGACGACGCTCACCTTAGGTACCGGCCACGAGAACGTCCCATCCCGGTCCCCGAACGGCGATTGGATCGCGTTCACCAGCGCCCGCCGCGGGGTTCAAGGACGAGGCGGTGCTCCAGGCCTACAACCCAGAACCGTAGGGGGACCTGGACGTGATGCGGGCCGACGGATCGGAGGTACGGATGCTGCCGGACAATCAGTCCGAGGAAGGCACTCCGGTGTGGGCGCCGATCTATCGGACGGCGGATCGCCGCGCCGCCGCCGGCCCGAGTTGCCCGACGATCCGCTGAGGGTGGGCGGGACGGGGCCCCGTCAGGGCGCTGGCCGTCTGACCAGCATCACGTAGGACGACAGGGCGTGGGCGTTAGGCAGGGTCGAAGAGACCGACCCGCTCAGCCGGCTCTCGTGCAGCCTGACGTCAAAGACAGCCGTGGTGTCGCGACTCGCGTCGGGGGTGGAAAGCCGGCCGGTCAGGTTGCCGGTAAGGCGGCCGCCCTGCCACCGAAGGCCGCCGACCGGCGCGCTCGGCCGGTCGCCCAGCGTTGCACGAGCCGCTCCTTCGGCATCGATGATCAGCTTGAGGGGAACCGTTCCGTTCCAGGTTCGCACCGTACCGTTCCATTCGCCGACCAGCTCTCCGTTAGGGCGGAACGAGTCCGGAGCCGGGTCGGGACCCCTCCCCTCGCGCTGCCGCAGCGTTTCACCGAATTGGGGCGGGAGCATCGCGGCCGCCACGCGCGCCGCGATCCGGCCGGCCACATCGTTGGCCCCCGCGTTGAGCAGGACCACCACCACCGCGTCCGCTTCGGGATAGATCCGAAGGATCGTGGCGACCCCGGGCATCCCTCCGGAGTGACCTAACGACACCGCCCCGTTATCGTCCTCGAAGGTCTGCCAGCCGACGCCATAGCCGACCGTTTCGGACCGGTGGACCGTCGGCCGGTGCATCTCCGCGAGCGATGCGGGCGAGAGAACCGCCCGCCCGTCCAGGCGATCGCCAAGGTGGAACATTCCGAACCGCGCCAGATCGTGAGCGCTCGAGTATACGGCGGAGGCGCCCCGGTGGTCGAAATCGTACCACGTGATCGGCGCGCCGCTCCCGTCGTAGCGTTCAGCAACGGTGTCGCCGGCGATCGGCGCGGTAACGATCGCCGTCCGCGGAAGCCCCAGCGGCTGGAACACTTCCCGCCGCATGAACGTCTCGAATGGGAGACCCGACGTGCGCTCGACGATCTGGTCGATGATACCGAACCCGAGGTTCGAGTACGTGAACTGCGCACCGGGCGGGGCCACCAGAATCCCATAGCGGCGGATCGTCTCGTTCATCGACGGTCGCGCGGGCAGTGCTCCCGAGTAGAAGAATTGATAGTGCAAGGGGAGGCCGGCGGTGTGGTTCGCTACGAGCCGCACCGTCGCGTCGGCCGATCGTCCTTCGCGGGCGGTGAGTCGCGCGCCTTTCAAGTACTGCTCCGCCGGGCGGTCGAGCCCGATCTTGCCGCGCTCGACGAGCACCATGAGCCCGGTCGCGGTGATCGGTTTCGAGATCGAGGCCAACGAGTACATCGTGGCGGCTGTGGCCTTGATCTGCCGCGCCTTGTTCGCCCAGCCGAAGCCTTCCTCCCAGAGAATCCGGCCGCCCTTTGCGGCCGCGATCGCAACCGACGGAATCGCCCGCTCCTCCATCATCCGCCGGACGTAGGCGCGGACGGAGTCGAACGGATCCTGAACGGGGCTGGGAAGGGCGGCGCGAGCGTACAGCGACGTTGCTGGAATCGCCAGGGCCGCGAGGAGGCGGAGAACGGTCAGTCGGGGCAGAGAATGATCCTTGAACGAGCGTCGCAGAGGATACTCCGGGGCGTTCGAAGCCACAAGGCGCACAGGGCGCTCCGTTAGGTCGTTCGTTCCGACCACAGCCAATCCCGGTGCAGAACCCGACCGCCGCATCCCAGAGGCGACTCCACCCGACAACGGCCGCTCTCACTTCGACGCCTAGCGGTTCGCGGCTGTGGCTCACGAGACGAGTGCATCTCCCGCAGCCGCTCGGCCGGCTACGGCACGACAACCACGCCCACCGGCCCGCCGAACTCGGTCCGCTCGAGCCTCGTCCCGGCGGGAGCCACCCAGCGGCCGCCGTCGACCCTAACGTTCAGCCGGTACACGCCGGGAGGGACGGTCAGCCGAATCTCCCAGGCGCCGTCGCCGGAGCGCGTAAGCGCCACAGGAGCCCAGTCGGTGAAGTCACCCATCAGCTCGACCGACTGGGCCCCGCGCACCTGCACGCGCACGGTGCGCGGATTGCCGGACTCGGCGATCTCGAGCTGAACGCCGCCCGCATCCGCCGAGACTCTGCGCTCGGCCCGGGCCAGCGCCACGGCGATGGAGGGAATCGGTAACCCGGATCGTCCAAGCAGGTCGAGCCGGAGCCCGGCGGTGAAGTACTTCGCCGCCAGCACCCGACGGACCGGATCCGAGGCGTAGCTTCCGCCGCTCAGCGTGAGCGCAATCCGCCGGGCGAGCGGTACCAACGCCGAGACCTCGCCGAATACCCCGACGTGCGCGTCCCCGACCCGGACCGGGCTTGCGGTCCAGGGGCGGGCGCCCGCTTTCGCCTCCAGCTCTACCCGGGCTCCCGACCACCGCACCGCGCCGAGCACGTCCACATAACGATCGGGCCCGATCCACGTGGCGCTCACGCTCCCGACCAGTGCAACGCGGTTCCGCACGCTCCATCCCGCGACAGAGATCTCGACCGGGACCCGACCCAAGCCCGCCCCCTCCGACGATACTCCGGTGGTGGCGCCGAGCGACCCCCCACCCTGACGGCCGAAGAAATGGACCCGTGCACCACCGAGCGCGTGTCCGCTCCCGGGCTCGGCCGCATACTTGGACGCGCCCGCGGAGCCGGAAAGCTCGACCCGCCACCAGCCGCGCGGCGGACTGAGCCACGCCGCTGCCGCAGTTCCCTGGAAGACGTGGTGGCCGCTCTCGAAGACCGTCCAGCCGGCCTGCGCGCCGAGCGAGACGTTCGCGGCATCGAACCGGAGCGCAGGCGCGAGCACGGCGGCTCGCGAGGGAAGGAATCCGTCATATTCAACGACGGATGCGCCAATGCCGAGAGTCCCCACGGCCTGCCCGGCCAGTGGGGACCCCCAGGAAGCGAGCCACACCGCAGTCGCCGCGGCGACCTGCCGGTAGCGACCCGTCATGGAGGGCGCGGTACTACGGTTTTTGCTTGCGAGGTCCCCTCACTCCTCCAGTCCCACCCACTTGCGAGCCGGGCTCCGCCGTCGCGAGGTCCCCCTGTAGCCGGACCCCGAGCGCTGCGGCCGGTGACGCGCCCAGGGCAATATCGCGCTGGACGTTGCGCCGGAAGGCGACATAGTCGGCATCGGCGGCGTCCGTGGCGAGCGCGAGCACCGCCCCGATCGCGGTGTCGGCGGGCACGCCCGCGGCCACGAGGTCGGCCAGAACGCCGGCGGCGACGGTGAGCGGCTGGCCCGGCCGGAGGGCCCGGAGCCGGGCCAAGTCGGTGCCTAACGCTCCGGCCCGGAGCGCGCTGGCCCCCGCGGTGAGCTCGGCCGGCGAAGTGGCCGGGCCGAATGCGGTGCGGACCACGTCGAGCTCACCCCGCAACCGAGCGACCGCCGCGACGATCAGCGGAGCCGGAGCGCCTTTCGCCGCACCCTCGAGCGCCCGGTCGATGAGCGGCTCGGTCGGGAGCCCGGCGGCCCGTGCCGCGTCCAGGATGCTGTCGACCCGGACCCGGGCGGCCGCCGGCAACCGTCCGGCGAGACGCGGCTCCTGAGCGCCTAACGCCCCGGGCCGAACCCCAGCCAGAACCGCCATAGCGAGCACGATCACGCCGCAGGTTAGCCGCATCTCAAGACCCTCCGATCGTGACGACGGAGTTGGGGCGGCCGAACTCATCCGGAGCGCCGGGCGCCTCGGGATCGCTGAC
>JBDTOH010000247.1:0-8230 GCA_039933355.1 Gemmatimonadota bacterium
CGATGTGCGCCAGACTTCGGTCACCGAGCCCGCGGAGCCGACGCTCTACATCAGCTACTTCCAGAACCCCCGGGTGAAGGTGGATTTGGTCGCTCGGACCACGCTCGCGCCGGAGGTGATGATGCCGCGGGTTCGCGAGGCGATCTGGTCGATCGACAAGAGCCAGCCGATTACCGCGATGTTCCCGCTCGCGGACGCAGTCAGCGACGCGCTGGCCCGTCCCCGCCTCCTGACGGTCCTGCTCGGGTTGTTCGGGATCATCGGCCTAACGCTGGGCGGCCTCGGGCTATTCGGCGTGCTGGCCTACCTCGTGGCCCAGCGGCGCCGGGAGATCGGTGTCCGGCTCGCGCTCGGCGCGAGCGCGACGAGGGTGCTCCGAATGATCGTGGGGCGGGGGCTCACGCTTGCAGCGATGGGGATCGCGGCGGGCCTCGTCGCCGCGCTGGCGCTGACCCGGTTCATGCGCGGGGTGCTCTACGGTGTGGACTCGTGGGATCCGCTCACGTTCGCGGGCGTCGCCATCGGGCTGCTCGGTATCGCCGCGCTCGCGAGCGCGGTTCCGGCCCGGCGGGCGATCCGGATCGATCCGGCGACTACGCTGAGGGATGATTGATCATAGCTCGCGGTGTCCGCACGCCGCGAGCTGGATTCCTGGTCGCTGCGTTCCTCGGATGACACAGCGGCAGGCGGCGCTGCGTTTCCAAGGCTGTCATGGGCCGAACCCGTTGCCATGCGTGTCATCTCGAGCTGCTTGCCACGCGTGACATCCCGAGCGAAACGAGAGATCTCCTGTCCGGGCTCCGTAGCGTTGTGATCGTGGGTGACACGCTCGGGTAGCTTTTCCGTCGTGGTCTTCAACACTGGGACGATGCTTCCCGTACGGATGGTACCGATCATCCAAAGCGGCAGACCCGTGAAGCAACGCTCGAGAACACCCAGCCTTCTCCCGGTCGCTGGTGCCGGTAGCGGCCATCGCCGACCGCGCGCCGCGCTCGCCCTCTTCACAGTTGGGACGCTCGCCGCGGGATGTCACTCCGCCCAAGCCAAGCGCCCGTACGCGTTGGTGCCGGTCCAGCGCAGAAACATTGTGGTGACCGCACTTGCGTCCGGCGTCGTTCAGCCCGACACGCTCGTCGAGATTAAATCCAAAGCATCCGGCGAGATCATCCGCATGATGGTCGACGCGGGCCAGCAGGTCGACCGGGGCTCGCTCCTCGTCGAGATCGACCCGCGGACGCCGCGCAATACGCTGAAGCAAGCCCAGGCCGATCTCGACGTCGCGAGGGCCAGGCAGGCCACCATAGAAGCCGAAGAGCGACGCGCTCGGCAGCTTCTCCAGTCGCAGGGGATGTCGCGCCAGGAGTACGATTCGGTCGCGCTTGCCCTCGCCAATGCGAAGGACGCGACGATCACCGCCGAGCTCAGCTTCGACAACGCGACGATCGGTCTCGACAATACGAAGGTCCGTGCTCCGATGAGCGGGACGATCGTGCTGAAGGGCGCCGAGCGGGGCCAGGTGATCGCGTCGCCGACGGAAGGCGTGGGAGGCGGGACGCTGCTGCTCACGATGGCGGATCTCACGCTGGTGGAGGTCCGGGTCAAGGTCGACGAGACGGATCTCCGCCAGATTCACCCCGGGTTGGCAGCGACCGTTGTGGTTGCGGCGTATCCCAACCGTCCCTTTCAGGGATCGGTCCTCAAGGTCGAGCCCCAGGCCGACACCGCCGGAACGGTCACCGCATTTCCGGTCTTGGTTCGAGTGGCCAATCCCGCCAATCTATTGAAACCGGGAATGAGCGCCGACGTGGAGTTCCACATCGCGCGGCAGGACAGCGTGTGGGCGATTCCCAGCGCCGCCTTCCAGGCCGCGCTCACCGTTGAGCCGCCGCGGGCCGGCGAGGCTGTGACTACGACGGGCGTCGTGTTCGTCAAAGGTACGGATGGACCGACGCCGGTCCGGGTGAGGACCGGTGTGACCGACCTCGATTACACCGAGATCACAGGTGGGCTGTCCGGGGGCGACTCGGTTGTCGTGTTACCGGCGCAGATCGACGACCGCCTCCGGCGCCAGCTCAGAGCCCGGCTCGATCGACTGACTGAAGTCCCAAGAAGCCCGGCGCTACCGGGAGCGCCTTCCGTCCACGGTGCGAAGGATCTGCCGCCAAACTTACGAGAAGGAGAGAAGTCATGATGCGATTCATCCTGCCGGCCGCCCTCGGCCTCATCACGGTAGCGGGGGCCGCGTGCAGCACTTCGGACAGCTCGGGTCTCTCCTGCCAGGGCGCCGGCGCCAACGCAAGCGTCAGCGCGACGGGGTCGCTCGCCTTTACCCCGAACGCGGTTACGATCACCGCGGGCCAATCGGTCTGCTGGCAGAACACCGGCTCGGTGAGCCACACGGTGACGGCGGACGGCGGATCGTTCGCCAGCCCCCTCGATCCGAGTCAGACGTTCACGCGGACCTTTGCGACGGCGGGTACCTTCCCCTATCACTGCACCATCCATGCAGGCATGGTTGGAACGGTGACGGTCAACTAGACCGTCACCGCCGAATCGAAGCGGGCGCCGGCTAACTCCGCCGGAGCCCGGCGAGCAACCGCTTCGGCGCCGCGAGCCGATACGCTGCCTCAATCACCTCCAAGATCGTTTCCCAATTAGGCCTGAGATCGAGCCGGACGCCGACCCACCCCGACGGCCCGACGTAGGGCGGGATAAAAAACCGTTTCGGGTCGGATCGTACCATCAGGTCCTGATCGTTGAAGGTGGACTTGCACCAGATGGCCACTCGCCTATCCCCGTGGTGATTATCGTGGGACATCGCGAACATCTTGCCGCCGCGGACGCGGAACGTCGGGGAGCCCCAAGCGACCTGCTCGTACGCAGAGGGCAGCGCCAGGCAGATCTCGCGTAGCCGTACGAGCGGGATGGTCTTGCTGGGCTTGGGTCGGGGCATCGAATCCTGGAGCGAGTAGTCCGAGTCAGTTCGCAACATCACAAACGCGGATCTGCTGTCATTTCCAATGTGCTCATCCTAACGCTCCGCAGCTAGTCATCCTGTCGCAACAGTTCGTCCCACGACAACGTGACCACAATACACCGTCATGTGTTAAAGCGACACGAACGGCCACGATGTCCAACTGACACTCCGCGTCGTGATTTCAGCCACTTCTGGCGGCTTTTGGCCCGTTTCCCCGACAGGATGCTGAGTTTCCAGCCCCAACCCACGGGCACGTCGTCTGCAACCGCGTGCTTGTGCTGTCGAGGGCTCACGGTTCTCTACGGAGGCAAAGCATGCGTTGGGTGTTCTCACGTCTTTGCGGAGCGGCAATCGCGGTTGCACTCCCTGCGCTCTGGGGCTCGGGCCTCTCAGCGCAACAAACTCTCAGCGGGCGGATCACCGACAAGGCGAGCGGTACAGGGATTCCCAGCGCTCGTGTCGTCGTCAACGGCACGAACGCAAGCGGTCAAACCAACGCTGAAGGCAAGTACACGATCCGGGTATCGGGGACCGGCACCGGGACGGTCACAGTGCGGGCCTTCGCCGTCGGATACTCGGCCCAGAGTCGCGACGTCCAGTTAGGCAGCACGGCGAGCGTCGACTTCGAGCTGGTTCCATCGGTGGTGCGGCTCGACGAGATCGTTACGACCGCCACGGGCGACCAGCGCCGGCTCGAGCTCGGAAACACGGTCGGTGTGGTCCAAGCGGACAGCGTGGTGAGCAAGTCACCGATCACGAACATCACCGACGTGCTCAACAGCCGAGTCGCGGGGGTGACGGTCCAAGACCAGACCGGGACGCTCGGTGGAGGTAGCCGCATTCGGATCCGCGGCGCCAACTCGATCTCGCTCAATAACGAGCCGGTCGTCATCATCGACGGCGTCCGCGCGCGGAACGATCCCGCCACCAGCTCGGTCGGCGTTGGCGGCCAGGTGGCATCGGCCTTCAACGACATCAACCCGGACGACATCGAATCGATCGAGGTGATCAAAGGTCCTTCCGCATCGACACTCTACGGTACTGAGGCGGCGAACGGCGTGATCTCGATCAAGACCAAGCGAGGCCGCGCCGGTCGCACCATATGGAACACCTATCTCGACGGCGGTCTGATCCAGGACAAGAATCCATACCCGGCCAACTACAACGCATTCGGAGTCCGGGGTGGTGCGGAGCAGGCCGGCTGCCGGTTGTATCGGGTGGCCTCCGGCGCGTGCCTGGCGCAAGACAGCATTGTATCGTTCAACACGCTCCGCGATCCGCTCACCTCGCCTTACAAGACCGGCTATCGGAATCAGGTCGGTCTCAACGTCTCGGGCGGGACCGAGCAGATCCGGTACTTTCTCGGAGCGGATTTCGACAAACAGGAAGGGGTCTACACGATCCCTCAGGCGGAGCAGGATTCGGTCAAGATCGCCGGCGGCATCTCGGAGATTCCGAGTGAGCAGATGCATCCGAACACGACCCGGAAGGTGAGCTTCCGCTCGTCGGTGTCGGCAAATGTCGCGCGGAACTTCGAAGTCGACGCGACGGTCGGATATGTGCAGAACCAGATTCGGCTGCCGCAGAACGACAACAACGTCATCGGACTGCTGTCCAACGCGCTGCTCGGATCGGCCACCGATCCCGAGGGGCGGTGGGCGTTCGGGGTTGGTCCGGCGGCGTCGTACTCGCACACCAACGAACAGCGAATCGACCGGATCACCTCGGCGATCACCGGGAGGTGGACGCCGTCCTCGAGCCTTTCGGCCCGACTGATCCTCGGACTCGATCGAACGCTTCAGTCGGACCTCGACTTCGCGCGGGTCGGTGAGGCCGCTCCCTTCGGCGACGATGCCAGGGGCGACCGCTCGCTGAACAAGTTCACGGTCGGCGTCTACACGATCGACGGCTCAGCGACCTTCCAGCACAGCCTCACTTCGTCGATCGGCACGAAGACCACGATCGGCGGACAGTACTTCCGAACCAATCTCAACGGCACGCTCGCAACCGGAAACGGGATCGCCGCGGGAAGCAGCACGATCGGCGGCGCGGTGCAGCTGCTCGCCTCGAGCCAAAACACACAGACCGCCAACGGCGGCTTGTACCTGGAGGAAGTGGTCTCGGTGAGCGACCGGCTTTATCTGACCGGCGCGGCGCGGCTCGATCAGGCCTCCGCGTTCGCTCGGAGCACGGGTGCGGTCCTCCTGCCGAAGGCGGCGATCAGCTACATCGCCATGAATCGACCGGAAGGCAGTCTCAATCTGCTCCGCCTGCGGGGCTCGTACGGCGCGTCGCTGGTGGCTCCTGGGGCGGTGGTGCGGCTCCGCAGCTTTAACCCGGTCACGGGTGTTGACGCTTCGGGCAACGTCGCGACCGTGACGTTCGGCAACCTGGGCAATCCTGATCTCAAGCCGGAACGGTCGCGCGAGTTCGAAGCCGGCGTCGATGCGTCGTTCTTCCACGATCGTCTCAGCATCGAGCTGACCGCCTACGACAAGCTCACGAGGGACGCGCTCGTAAATCGGGTGTTAGCGCCTTCACTCGGCGTTGCGGTCAATCAATACTACAACATCGGGTCGATGAAGAATCAGGGCCTCGAGCTCGGCATCACGACTCAGGTGGTCCAGAGCAAGAACTTCGGCGTCGATCTCTCCATCGTCGGCTCCTTGCTCAAGAACCGGCTCCTGTCCCTCGGCGCGGGCATCGAGCCGTTCCCGCTCGGATTTTCGCAGCGGATGGTTCCCGGCCTGCCGGCTGGTGGATTCTGGGATCGGATCGCCAACTACAACGATGCCAACCACGACGGCATTCTCGGCACCGACGAGATCACCGTGACCGACACGGCGCTCTACATCGGACCGGTCCTGCCGACCCGTGAGTTCACCGTCACCCCGGGCTTCACGTTCATGAACGGGCAGGTTCGGCTTTCGTCGCAGTGGAATTATCGGGGCGGGAACTACCTCGACAACACGACCGAGAACTTCCGCTGCAGCGCGTTCGCGAACTGCCGCGGCATGTACGATCGCACGGTGCCGTTGGCGGAGCAGGCGTTCGCCACCGGGTCGTTCTTCTTCGGGGGCTTCAACGGCGACGTCCAAAAGGCGGACTTCCTGCGCCTTCGCGAGGTTGCCCTGACCTTTACCGTTCCCAAGAGCGTCGCTCGGTTTGTCCGGGCCTCTACCGCCAGCGTGACGGTCGCCGGCCGCAATCTCCACGTATGGACCAGCTACAAAGGCATCGATCCAGAGACGTCCGCCTTCGCTGGTGGACAGTTCGGCAACTTCGGGACGTCCGACTTCCTCACTCAGCCGCCGCTCCGGTTCTGGACCGTGCGCATCAACCTGGGGCTATGAACCTATGACTCTTCATTTGAAACGGGCGGCTGTCGGGCTGACGGCGGGGCTCCTTGCCACCGCTCTGACCGGCTGCGACTCGTTCTTCGATCCGGTGACCGATGACGTTATCGATCCCTCGAATCTCACCAGCCCGGCGGCGATCGCCACGCTGCTCAACGGTGCCCGGCGGGACTTCGCGCTCGCATACGTCGGCGCGGGCGACGACAGCCAGGAGGGCTCGATCCTGATCGGCGGGCTGGTCGCGGACGAGTACGACAACTCGGACACGTTCCCCACCCGTCAGGAGATGGACCGGCGCGACATGGATGTCAAGAACGCCAGCTTGATCGGCGCCTACGGCAATCTGCACCGGGCGAGGGTGGCGGCGGACAACACGGCCGCGCAGGCCCGGTCGCTCACGCCTAACGACAAGGACACGATCGGCGAGGCCGACGTGCTCTCTGCGACGACGGTGGTCATCTTTGCGGATAACTATTGCAGCGGGGTGCCGCTCAGCTCGCTCAGCGGCTCCCAGCTGGTCTATGGCGAGCCGCAGACCACGGTCCAGCTGTACTCGGCGGCGGCCGCCAAGTTCGCGGGCGTTGTCGCACTAGCTCCGACGTCCAGCACTGTGCTCAACGCGGCGAGGGTCGGTCAGGGGCGGGCGCTGCTTGGTCTGGGCAGGTTCGCCGATGCCGCGATCGCCGTGGCTGCCGTTCCCACCAACTTCGCCTATACGACGTTCCACAGCGAAGTGACGGGAATCGTCACCAACGGCATCTGGGGCTTCGTTAACTTCCTCAATCGCTGGTCGGTGTCTCCAGGCACCGGCGGCGGGCTCGACTTTGCCACCGCGAACGATCCGCGGGTTCCGGTCGAGGATACCGGCGGCACCGGCTTCGATGCCTTCACGCCGCAGTTCAATCAGGAGCTGTTCCCGACCCGCACCTCGCCGGTGCCGATCGCGACCGGTATCGAGGCTCGGCTGATCCAGGCCGAGGCGGCGCTCCAGGCTGGGAACTCGGGCGGAGCGCTGTCAATGCTCAACGACCTCCGCGCGACGGTTCCGGGGCTCGCCCCGCTCGCGGACGCCGGCTCTGCGGCGGCGCGTGTGGACCAGCTCTTTTCCGAGCGTGCGTTCTGGCTCTTTTCGACCGGCCGGCGCCTCGGCGATCTTCGCCGGCTCATCCGCCAGTACGGCCGGACGCCCGACTCTGTCTTCCCCTCGGGCGACTACTACAAGGGGGGCGAATACGGGCCGGACGTCAATATTCCGATCTCGTTCGAGGAGCGGAACAATCCTAACGTCGGCGCGCAAGGTCCGGAGTGTTTGGATAGGAATCCGTAGGGCTAGGGAATAGGGAATAGAAATCGCGAACTTGTTCGCGATGAGACGTTGACGATCGCGGCGCGGGGAAGCTCCTCGCGCCGCGTTCGTATTGCGATTCCCGATTCCCGATTCCCGATTCCCTAATCCCTCCTTCCGTCCCACAACCTTCCCCCACTCCACCGCATTCGTGTTCGCCGGATTGAGCTCTACTGCTCGGGCGGCGTGCTCCACGGCTCGGCGCGAATCGCCGCTTCGGGACCAGGCTTCCGCCAGCCGGCTCTCGATCGACGAGCGGGCATCACGGGGCCAGCGCGGTCCTACCGCATCCAGTGTCATCTCGAGGATCTTTCGGGCGCCGATCCAGTCGCCGCGCTGGCCGAGTCGCATTGCGGCGACCTCGATTCCGAACGGTCGCGGCAGCCGCGAGCTGTCGGCTTCGGCCTGGATCGCGGCCCGGGCCAGCTCGAGCGCTTGGTCGAGCTTTCCGGAATCGGCAGCGGCAAGCAGGGCAGAGGCGGATGTAGCGTTAGGCTCGAAGCCGAGCCGGGTGTAGTCCCAGATGCGGCCGGCGAGCTCCATCTCGATCGT
>JBDTOH010000248.1:0-8229 GCA_039933355.1 Gemmatimonadota bacterium
CGCGGGATGATACCCTCAGTGAGCTGCCCCCTCAATTAGTCTCTCGAATCCCGATCGCTCTGAGCGCGTGGCTCCGGTCGCCATCCGACGAGATGCCTTCGGCTGCGCGCCGGTAGATGTCGCGCAGCGCGGCGGTACGGACCAAACCCCGCCCCGCCACCGTCACCAGGACCGCGCTCCGATCGCCGTCGGAGCCGATTCCGGCCGCGCTCTCCAGCAGACTGGCCACGATGGCATCGCTCAAGTCCCGGCGATCGACCAGCGCCGTGAGCACCGCGCGGCGGTCGCCGTCGGAGCCGATGCCGTTCACGGCTTTGAAATACGCCGGCCGCAGCTCATCCGTGAGCCCGATTCGCTCGGAAAAGAGCTGCAGAGTGTGGGCGCGGTCGCCGTCGGACCCGATCTCGGCGGTCAGCTCGAGGGTCGTCTTGAGGCAGGCGGGCCGCGCTTCGAGCACCCGCATCGCAACCGCGAGCGTAGCCGCTCGGTCGCCGTCGGAATCGATGTCGCGGACGAGGCCGAGCACGCGATCGCACGACGCGGGATCGACCTTGCCGGCGCGGAGGGCATGGGTGAGGACGCCGGAGAGGTCGCCGTCGGACTCGATCCCCCGGGCCGCTTCGAAGAAGACGTCGGGGAGGATCGCCGCGTTCGGATAGGTATCGATAATCGCCTCGAGCAGGCCGGCCCGGTCGCCGTCCGACGAGATCGACTTGGCGACGTCGAGCACCGTGCCTAACACCTTGGGCGAGGGACGCTGCTCGACCAGCCGATGGAGCACGGCGGCCTTGTCGCCGTCCGAGCTGATCTCCCGCGCCGTCTCGATGAACGAGGCTTGGACGATAGGCACCGCCACCAAGCTGAGCGGCAACCGGCTCAACACCGCGGCGCGGTCGCCGTCCGAGCTGATCCGGCGGGTCTCGGTCAGAATCCGGACCGCTTCCGACTCGCTCAGCTTCGGATCCTCGAGCGCCACCTTCAAATAGGCGCTCTTCCCGCCATCGTTCGCGATCTCGCGGATCTCATCGAGCAGCCCGTCGAATCCACGGGTGGCGCGGATCTTCTTTGCGCGCACCTCCGCGTTCCATCCGCTCCGGCGGAGGAACTCGATGATCATCGTGCGGCGCCACGCCTCGACCGAGCTGTCGATCGGCTGCGCTTCACCTTCGACCGTGTACCGGCGAACCAGCGAGCCGTCTTTGTAGGTGACCGTGTAGCGCCGCTCGGTCGAGCCTTCCTCGTGGGTGATGTCGAACTTCCCGCCCGCGGTGAGCCCGGCGATGTCGGTCTCATCCTCGGTAAACGTGGGCCGGCCGAACACTCGGATGGCCACGCTGCAGGTCGATGCGCTCCAGGCAACCATCATATTGCCCTTGCCGTCGTGCATGGAGCCCTCGCCGGTGATCGACATGTTCGAGCTGAGATGCACGGTCCGCTCATTGCCGCGGCCATCGGGCGCGCACGGACCAGTCCTGCCCGCAATGCTGGACGTGGTGTAGCTGGAGGCGGCCATCGGCGTGCCAGGGGCCGGCGGCGTGTTAGGAACCATCGGCGCGGAAGAAGCCATCGGCGCGCGGGGAGCGAGCGGAGCGCGCGGTGCACTCGGTGCTCGTGGAGCGGTCGGCGCAGCCGGTGCCTGTGGCGAGTGCGGTTCCTGGGCGCGGGCCGTCATCGCGGCGAGCGGAAGGGCCAGCGCCAGCCCGGTGAATGCCGCGAACGTCGTCGCCTCACGGGAGAGCGGCGCGCGCTGCCGGGTCGAATCGAGCACGGCGACGAGACGGTCGCTGAGCTGCGACCGGCGGGCCATCGCCAGCGCGGCGGCAAAGGCGGGCGTCGAGTATTCGACCCCGCGGGCCGTCTCGAGCAGCTCGTCGGCGTACTCCGAGGCGCGGCCGCCGGCGTTGAGCACGGCGTCGTCACACGCTTGCTCCCGAGCCATCCGAGCCGATCGGGTCGCCCACCACGCGAGCGGGTTGAACCAGTGAATGGCGCAGGTCAGTCGTGCGACCAGATGCGTGAGACAATCGAGCCGGTGGACGTGGGCCAGCTCGTGAATGATGACGTTACGGCGCCGGGCCTCGGTCCACTCCGCGCCGACTGCAGGCAGGAGCACCGTGGGCCGCCAAGTCCCCCACGTGCACGGCATCTCGACGTCGTCCGACTCCAGGAACCGGAGCGAGCGGTGAATCGGAGTCTGCTCGAGCACGTCTTCGATCGTGCCCAGCCACTCCGCCGACTCGACCGGTCGAGCGCCCTGCGCCCACCGAGCGACGCCGGCGAATCCGAGCACGATCCAGCCGAGACCCAGGAGCGCGCCGCCTAACCATACGACCGGAAGCACCGCGCCCCAGGCGATGGTCTTCATGAAGCCGGCCGGCTCGGGCGTCCCGGCGATGGCCACGACGAACGGAGCCCCATCGGCCGACGCGATCACCGGTGCCGACTCGCCAAGCGCTGCGATGGGAGCCTCCTCCGCTCCTCGCGCCGGCGCGGCGCTCACAATGATTGGCGCCCCATCGGCGATGGGTGTAGGCGCGATCGTGCTCGCGACAGCCGGTGCGGCGTCCGCGGAGATCACCAATACCTTGACCGGTGCGAGCACCGCGGGGGCAGGCGTCTCACCACTCACGCGAAGAATCGGCCACGAGGGAAGGCTCGCCGCCGCGACCGGAAGCAGCAATGTCGCGGCCAGTCCAGTGGACCAGACGAGATGACGAATCGAGGCCGAAGCCCGGCGCACCACGAATGCGAGAGAAGCCGTGATCAGAAGAACCGCGCTCGCCTTGAGCGCGACTGAGGCCATCCACATGGGGTCGAGCACTTAGCGGCCCTCCTTCCGCGCGTCGGCGATGAGCTTGGCCAGCCGGTCCAGCTCCGGCTTCGAGAGCGACCGATCCGACTCGTCCAGGAGCGCGGCCATCGCCTGCGATGCGGAACCGTTGAAGAACGTCGTGATCACCTGCTCGAGCGCGCCGACTCGGGCTTGCTCGCGAGGAACGGTCGGAAGGAAGACATAACGCGGCCCGTCGGCCTCGTGCTCGAGATGCCCTTTGTCCTCGAGCACCCGGAGCAGCGCCCGGACCGTCGAATAGCTCGGCGGATCCGGCAGCTCGGCCTGGACCTCATTCGCGGTGGCCCGGCCGAGGCGGTAGACGATGTCCATTATTTGGCGTTCACGACGGCTGAGCGAGGTGCTGGAAGGTCGCGGCATGGGAGCCCTTACGGTCGTGTGATGCTAAAGATTCAGCACTGTGCTAGAAAACTAGCATAGACGGCCGCGCTGTCAATAGTGCCGGTAGCAGCAACGGCGGATCAGACGCCAAGCTCGCTGGCCAGGGCCTGGAATTGGTCTCTGAGATCATCGCGCGCAGCGACGAGGCGGAGGTAGCGGCGCCGACCTAAAAGGAAGAGGCCGAACGCCCGCGCGGCTTGGCGAAACCGGCTCCAGCGCTCGGTGAAGGCGAGGGCGCCATAGCCCAAGAGCGGCGCGATCAGGAAGGTCATCAGACCGGGGAGAAATCCGATCAGCCGGCCCACGATCACTGCGGCGGCGATCCAACTGATGGGAAAGAGCAGCATGGCGCCGAGGACCTTGGCGGTCGAGACGACGTCGTCATGCTGCCTGGTGAATGTTCGAGCCAGGACGCCGATCAAGCGATAAGCCGGGTAGTGGATCACCCACCCGCCAAGAGCCAGGGGAAACAACGTCACGGCCTCGAGCAGGAAGTAGAGCGAGGACAGAATCACCGCACCGGCGCCGTATCCGCTCAGGCTCAGGTCGCGCGGATTGACTCCCAAGTCGTGGAGCACCTGGCTCAAGCTCTCGACCTCTTCCTGGAGGAGGGCGAGCCGGGTTGGGTTGGTGTCACGGAGCCGGTTATAGCCGGCCAGAATCCGCTGGCGCCGGGTGAACTGGGTCTCGGCGCCTGGGCGGGTGCGGTCCGCGCTTCCCGACGAGAAGAGCGCTTCGGCCCGGCTGACCAGGCTGATCGCCGCGTGTTCGTCCGCCTGGAGGGTGACCCGGTCGAGCGCCTCGTCGATCCGGCTCGTCAGCGCGGTGACCTCCGCGGCCGGCGGCTCGCCACCCTCGTCGGGGCTCACGAGCGGGGCTTCGATCGGGTCGCCGAAGTAGACCGAGGCTTCGCTTCGAAACCGGCCCTTGGCGGAGTAGTAGAGCCCGGCCGGGACGATCTTGATGGGAGACCGGGTGGCCGCGCCTAACGCGATCCGCGCGGCGCCGGTCTTGAGCGGCTTGAGCCTGGGGTCGCTGTGCGAGACGCCTTCGGGTGCGATCGCGATGGTGCCGCCCCGTTCGAGCAGGTCGCGGGCCTTCTGGAACGTGTCGCGGTTCTGCGTGGTGTCGCCGTCGCCGTCCTGCCGGCGGTAGACCGGGATCGTGTCCATCCCGCGGGCCAGCCAGCCGATAACCGGCATCTTGAGGAGAGGGGCCTTCCCGAGGAAGGAAACCTCGCGCGGGGCAAAGCAGAGCACGAACAGCGGGTCGATCAGCCCATTCGGGTGGTTGATCACGAATAAGACCGGGCCGGACAGGGGCACTCGCTCGACGCCGGCGACGTCCACTCGGCGAAAGAAGATCCGGAGGATGAAGCGCAGCAGCGGCGTGAGGACCGATCGCATCGGCGCCGGGTTACCGCTGGAGCGGGCGGCGAGATCTCACGCGGAGACGGGGCGTGCGGCGGTCTTCTTGCCCATTTCGACGTAGAGCTGTCCGCATGCCGCGCTGATGTCGAGCCCTCGGCTCCGCCGAACGACGGCCTCGACCCCGTTGTTCCGGAGCCGGTCCGCAAAGGCGTGGATCCGGTTGTTCGAGGACGGCGCAAGCTCTCCGGCGCCGCCCGGGTGGAGCGGCAGCAGGTTGACGTGCGCCTCGAGGCCGCGGGCCAGCTTGGCGAGCTTGTCCGCGTCGAGGTCGGAGTCGTTCCGCCCCGCGATCATCACATACTCGAAGGTGATCCGGCGCTGAAACACTTTGGCCGCGCGGAGCACAGTCTCGAGCGAATACTTCTTCTCGATCGGCATGAGGCCGGCGCGCTGCTTGGAATCCGGCGAGTGGAGGGAGATGGCGAGACGGAACTGTTCCCGGCGTTTGGCGAGCGCTTCCATGCCGGGAATGATCCCAACCGTCGAGACTGTGATGTGGCGCGCGCCGATCCCGAGTCCGGCGGGGTCGTTCAAGACCGTGAGCGTGACGTCGACGGCGGGCCAGTTGAGCAGCGGCTCGCCCATGCCCATGAACACCACGTTGGTGGGCCGGTCCTCCGGGTTCGCCAAGACGATCTCCCGCGCCTGCCCCGCGATCTCCGCGGGCGTGAGGTTCCGGCGGTAGCCCATCCGGCCGGTCGCGCAGAAGACACAGCCTAACGCGCACCCCGCCTGCGACGAGATGCAGAGCGTCCGCCGCTTTCCGCTCGGAATCATCACCGATTCGATCTTCTCGCCGTCCGCCAGCGTCCACAGATACTTGACCGTCCCGTCCGTCGATCGCTGAGCCACATCCAGGCTCAAGCGCGGAAGCGGAAACTGCGCCTCGAGCGCCTGCCGGAGCCAGAGCGGAAGCTCGGTCGCATCGGCCCACGACGCGACCGGTTGCTCCCAGAGCCGGCGAGCGATCTGGCCGGCCCGGTAAGCAGGCAGGCTCTGCGATTTCACCCAGTCCGCGATCCGCGCCAGGGCTTTGGCTGGAGTGAGGTCGAGGAGAGTGTGGGTTGCGTCCGGGGTTGATGTCGATGCCATGCGAGAAACTTAACGGGGTCGGACTGGGCTCAGGCGCGGTGCAGGTTGCGGCGTTCGGACATCGCGAAGGAGATCGCTCGCTCCGTTCGGGATGACAGGCTACCGGGGAGCCGACGCCGAGTCCGGCTGAACCTGGCGCGCCTTGATGGTTGGGAGATAGCCCGTCACGACAGAGTCGAGCTGCGCGGCCGACACCCTCGCGGCCTCCGGGTCGGTCACGATATGGCGCCAGGGTCGCGGCGCCTTGTAGTCGTAGTCCTCGAAGATCACGACCGGCGTGCCCCATCGAAGCACCTTCAGCCCGTTCTTGCTGAGCTTCCATTGGTCGGCCCAGTCGTAGATCCACTTCGCGTCGTCCGCGTGGAGCCGGACGCAGGCATGACTTGCCGGATAGCCGGGCAGGGCGTACTCGTGGAACGAGACCCCGCGCGTGTTGTCGAAGTTGAAATACCAGTTGAGGATCCACTCGTCGTTCTCGGTGCTGCGGGTCTGCTTCGCCTTCCAGGTCGTGAACGAGAGCCCGGTCGGCGTGGGCGTCTTCCGCTTGCCCGTGCTCGTCGGCCCCCATCGGACCAGCCGGCCCGAGTCGTAGGCCGCGACGGCCTGGATCCGGCGCGACACGGCGAGGAGCCTGGGGACCGAATCGAGGAGCGCGATCCGCTCCGGGAACGGCGCGAGATCGTCCGGCCCGAGCGTCGTATCGGCCGGCACGATCAAGGTGTCGCCGGCCCGGGCGTGCTGGAGGTCGATCCGGTTGAGCTTGAAGATCAGCGTTAGGCGGTCCGGGCCGAGACTCCGAACCCAGTCGCGAAATGAAGCCCCGCTGTCGAGCACGACCGCGGCGAGCGGCGGCGTGGCCGGCACGGGGTCGGGAGGCGGAAGCGGAGCCGGTGCCGGCGCGGAGTCGACGGCCTTCTTGGGCGGGTCGGCCGGCGGTTTGTCCCTCGAGCACCCTGCGAGAGTCCCAAACCCGCTGAGGATTCCCGCGGTCCAAACCAGCAACTTCACAACAACTCCGGGGTGTCGAGTGGCTTCAAGATAGTCTAGGCAGGCCCTCGATGAACGACCTAACTTCGTCCCCCACAATTGCTTGCCCCCACGTTGCGAGGGGCGTTACGTTTTGGCCCATGAGCAGCCCCGCCACCGCCTTGCGCACCCATCGCGCCGGGAGCCTGACCCGTGCCGATGTCGGTCAAACCGTTCGACTCGGCGGTTGGGTCCATCGCCGCCGCGACCTGGGCGGCCTGATCTTCATCGATCTGCGCGATCGCGAAGGCCTGGTCCAGCTTTCCTTGAGCCCTGACTGGACTCCCGCGCCCGCCATGGAACGAGCCGGCGGGCTCGGCATCGAAACCGTGATCCTGGCGACCGGGCGGGTCGTGCTCCGACCGAACCCGGCCCGCGACGAGGAGATGACGTCTCGCGAGGTCGAGGTCTATGTCACCGACCTGGTGGTGGTAGGCCCGGCGGTAACACCGCCGATTCCGGTCGCTCGCAAAGAAGGCGAAGAGCTGCCGGCCGAGGAGCTCCGGCTCAAGAATCGGGTGATTGATCTCCGCCGTCCGGCGCTGGTCAAGAACATGATTCTCCGGCACAATCTGGCTCAGCGGGCGAGGCGGACCCTGAGCGAGCTCGGCTTTCTCGAGATTGAGACCCCGATCCTGACCAAGCCGACGCCCGAAGGCGCGCGCGACTACCTGGTCCCGTCACGGGTGCAGCGAGGCGAGTTCTACGCGCTGCCTCAGTCGCCGCAGATCTACAAACAGTTGCTCATGGTGGCGGGCTACGATCGGTACTTCCAGATCGCGCGTTGTTTTCGCGACGAGGACCTCCGAGCGGACCGGCAGCCCGAGTTCACCCAGATCGACATCGAGGCATCGTTCGTGTCGCAGGACGATGTGATGGGTTACATCGAAGCGGTCCTCGGCGCGCTGTGGGACGAGGCCGGCGAGCCGATCGGAGGAGTGTTCCAGCGGCTCACCTATCGGGACGCGACGGAGCGCTACGGGATCGACAAGCCCGATCTCCGCTTCCCGCTCGAGATCACCGATTTCACAACGAGGGTATCCGACGACAGCGCGGCGTTCGTGCACGAGGCGGTCGCGAAAGGTGGGCGACTCCGTGGTATTCTCGTCCCAGGAGGAGCGAGCCTTTCCCGCAAAGATCTTGATGGACTTGCGGAGCAGGCAAAGAGCTCGGGCGTGGGCGGATTGATTTGGGCTCGTTTCGGGACTGCCTGGGAGGGCCCAGGCGTTAAAGTCGTCAGAGAGAACTTCCTGAGGGAGCTCGGCGCGCCGACAGGCACGCTCCTCGTCGCGGTGGTCGGCGCCGACTCGGTGACCTCGCCGGCGCTCCACGCCGTGCGGACCGCGCTCATCCGCCGGCTCGGCCTCGTTCCGTCGGTGAAGCACGCGTTCGCATGGGTGGTGGACTTTCCGCTCTTCGAGCCCGACCCGGCAACTGGGCAGCACATCT
>JBDTOH010000249.1:0-8199 GCA_039933355.1 Gemmatimonadota bacterium
ACTTCGCGTTCGGGATGGCGGGGCTCCTGCTCGAGAAGATTTCCGGGATGGAATACGAGAAGTACATGCTCGAGAACGTGCTCAAGCCGTTAGGCGTCACCACGCCGCATCCGGTCTACCCGTCGCCGGAGATGGTCGAGCTGATGGCGCTTCCGTACAACCCGGGCGGCCCGACTGGTAAGCCGACGCCGGTCGAGCAAGTCCACTTCGACGTCTATCCCGCCGGCGATATCTACCTGACCGCGGAGGACATGGCCCGGTTCCTCGCCATGCATCTGAACGGCGGCGTCTTCCAGGGCAAGCGGATCGTGTCGGAGGCGTCGATCAAGACGATGCACGAGCCCCAATTCGGCGGAACCTACGCGTTCGGCTGGGCGGTACGGAAGGATCCTAACGGGCACACCATCCTCGCCCACAGCGGCGGGATTCCGGGTCAGAGCTCGATGATGATGGGCGACGTGGAGGCAAAGGTCGGGGTCTACTACATGTCCAATTCGGGCGCTCCGCCGGCGATCGGCGAGGCCGCGCTCAAGCTGCTCCGGGGCGAGGAGTATACTCCTCCGGTGGAGCGAAAGGCGATCACGGTCGATCCCAAAGTGCTCGATACCTACGCGGGAATCTACGACCTGAACGCCGACGGGGCCTTCACCGTGTCCCGGCAGGGCTCGGCCCTGATGCTGCAGCAGGGCGACAGCCCCACGAAGACCGAGCTGCTCGCCGAGACGCCGGTCAAATTCTTCATGAAAGGCCAGGACTTCACGATCACCTTCGTCCCGGGCGCGAGCGGCGCGATCGAGAAGATGGTGATCGACGCCGGCGAGAAGCTCGAGGCGAAGCGCCGGAAGTAAGGCTCCTGGACGGCCGCGCGGGGCCTACCGCGCGGCGTCCGGCGGCTCGACTCGCCACCACCACTGTTTGGGCAGCGCCCGCTGCCGGGGCCACACCTCGTTGAGCGTGGCCGCATCGTAGAGCCGTCCGTTCTTCATCACGTATTTGATGGACGTGCTGTTCTCCAGCTGCTCGAGCGGATTCTTGTCGAGCGCCTCGAGGTCGGCCAGCTTGCCGGGCTCGAGCGAGCCGATGTCTTTGGCCAGCCCGATCGCATCGGCGCTGTGGAGCGTGGCGGCGCGGAGCACATCGTGAGTCTTCATCCCGCCCGAGCCCAGCATCCAGAGCTCCCAATGGACGCCCAGACCCTGAACCTCGCCGTGCGATCCTAAACCGACCCGTCCTCCAGCATCGACCACCTTCTTGAGCTGCGCCGCGTGGAGCCGGTAGACATAGCGGTCGTCCCGGTTGAACTCCAGCGTCTCCCACTTATCGAGATCGTCGTGCGGCGTGAACCGGCGGAGCTTTGGCTCCTTGTCCACGTCGTGCCGGGTCAGGTAGTAGTCGCGCCCGATCGGCCCGCCGTAGCTCACGATCAGAGTCGGCGTATAGGTGATCCCGCTGGTTCGCTCCAAATCCACGACGTCCCCATAGAACGGGCTGATCGGAAGCGAGTGCTCGAGCCCGGCGTAGCCGTCCTGCATCAGGGTCAGATTCATCGTGAAGTTGCTGCCGCCCTCCGTGGTCGGCGTTAGGCCGAGCTCGCGGGCGGCGGTGATGACCCACTGGCGGACCTTCCGGTCGCCGACCATGTACTGCTTGATCGTCTGGGTGTGGAAGTGGTCGGCGTAGCGGCGGAGGACGTCGCGAGCCTCGTCGAGGCTCTTGATGTTGTCGGACGAGAAGATGCCCGGGCCGGTGGAGTAGAGCCGGGGACCGATCAGCTCACCGGTCTCCATCAGGTCACTATAGGAGAGCACGTCCTCCGAGGAGGTTTGGGGGTCCCGCTGGGTCGTGACGCCGTACGCCAGCTGCGCCATGAACTGCGAGACCTGGCTCCGGTGCACGCCCCAGGCCACCCAGGTATGGGCGTGGATGTCCACGTAACCCGGAAGGATCGTCTTCCCGGTCACGTCGATGACCGTGGCGCTCGAGGGGAACGAGACTTTGCCTTTGGGCCCGACACCGACGATCCGGTTGTCGCGCACCACGACATCGCCGGATGGGATCACCTCCTCGCCCTTCATCGTGATCACGCGCGCACCCCGGAGCACCACCGTCCCGTGGGGCTTGTCCTTGCTCGCCGTGATCGCGAGCTCGGCCACGAACGGCTCGTACGCGGTGTAGGGTTTCGCCGAGGTGTCGGGCGGTGCCGCCGAACTCTCGCGCGCGCGGGCCGTCGCGGTCGAATCGCGAACCAGCGAATCGGCCAGCGCGATGTCGTGCTGGAAGAAGCTCCGGCCGATCGAGTAGTGGGCCACCTTTCCGTCGCTTCGCCACCCGATGAAATCGCCGCCGATCTTGGTGAGCCGCCAGGTCGGCACGGCTGACGTGGCTTCGACCGAAACCGTCGGCGCCTCGCCACCCACCGGCGGCACCGTGACCATGAACACGTTGCGGTTGACCCGGACCAGCGCCTTGGCGCCGTCCGGCGAGATGACGACCTCGTCCGGAACCGAGGGTGGGGTTCCGGGGAAGAACCCGGCGGTCGGCGGGCCGGCGACTTTGAGGATCGTCTTTTGGTCGGTCCCATCGTACCGCATCGACAAGAGTCCCTCGGACCCGGCCCAGATGTAGACCCGCTCCGGATCGGGGCCGGCGTGCGGCGCGTTCCTCCCCTCCTCGGTCGCGCCGGCGCCGACCCACGCGATCCGAGTCGGCTCGCCGCCGGCCGCGGGCAGCCACACGTACTCGAGGCCGGCCGCGCCGCCGTGGCCGCCGAAATCTTCGATCGTCCGCATCCGGTGCAGCTTGGATCCGCGGACCGCCACCAGTCGTGATCCGTCCCGCGAATAGCTCAGCTTGTCGAAGAAGGCGGAAGCGCGCGTTAGGCGCTCGGGTTGGTCGGCGCCGTCGGCACGGATCCGGTAGATGTCGCCGCCGGCCGAGTCGCTCCAGGTGACGTAGGCGATGAACCGGCCGTCGGGAGACCAGACCGGCGCGTGCTCGACGACCTCCGCGCGGGTCAGGCGACGAGCGGTGCGGATCGTCGGATGGGCCTCGCGCGCTCCGCCGGGTCCGCCCCGGCCCTGCGGCAGATCCGCGATCCACAACCGGTCGAGTGCCGCGAACACGACCCGCCGCCCATCGGGCGAGGGACGGGCCCCACGAATCTGCGACACGGTGAGCACCGAGTCGTTGATCGGGTAGTCGAACTTGACCAGTGGGCCTAACTGCTGATCGATCACCGCCGTGAACGGGATAATGGTCGAGGTGCCCGAGGGGATCTCGACCCGCCGGATCTTGCCGCCGTAGCTCGTGATCAGGGCCCGGGAATCCGGAGTGAAGGCCGAGCCGGGGTAGACGTCGCGGTCGCGGGGGCCACCGCCCTCGTGATCGTCGCGCTGGACGTCCATCACCAGCCAGCGGTCCTCGCCCGTCGTTAGGTCGAGCAGCTTGAGCGCCTCGCGGGCATCGTAGCGGGTCGCGTACACCAGCCACTTTCCGTCCGGGCTCGGCACCGGCCGAAAGGCGCCCTCCATCTCGTCGGTCCGAATCAAGACTTTGCCGGTCTCGCGTTCGAGCTGCGCAATCTGGTACGAGCCGACCTGCCGGCCCGAGCTTCGCGGCGGCAGGTCGAGATCGACATCCGGCTCGTGCGACGGCAGGGCCCCGAAGCCGCCGCCGAGGTCGCCGCGGAGATTGACCCAGAGAAGCTTCGGATCGTTGCCGAACGCGGGACCCATGTAGACCGGCGTTCCCGGCGAGAACGGCGGCGGAGGTGGCGCCCCGGGCTTCGGCTTTCCGGTGAGCTGAATGCCTGAGCCACCCTCCTGATGAAAGAGCCACAGCTGCTGGCCTTTGGTGGCGATCAGGTAGCGGCCGTCGGGTGTCCACACCGGCGACAGGTAGTTCTCGCGCTCGGTGGTCGTGAGCGCCCGCGGGTTGCTGCCGTCGGCGTCGGCGATCCAGAGATTCTCCGACCCGTTCCGGTCGCTCACGAACGCGATCTGCTTGCCGTCGGGCGAGTAGTGCGGCTGCATGTCGTACGCCTGGCCGCTCGTGATTCGGGTCGCGGAGCCGCCGGAGATCGGCACGGTGTACAGGTCGCCGAGGAGCTCGAATACGAGGGTCCGTCCATCGGGGGAGAGGTCGAGCGAGATCCAAGTTCCCTCGTCGGTCGTAAGCCTGAAGGGACGAGTGGTGATGAGCGGCAGCGACTTCGCCTTCACCGCCGCTTTCGCGGCGCTGTCGCTCGCTGCGGGCGTCTGGGCGTAGGCCCCGAGCAGGGGACACAGGGCGGACCAGAGCAAGGCTCGGAGGACTCGAAACATCGGGCGGCTCGTCGGTGTCGGGGGACTCTACTGCGGAATATCGACAGAGAGGAATGTCGGCGTTGCGGGGCTCCGGTTCAAGAGGCTCGCTGTTCTCGTCGTCTGGAGCCTCCTTCGGAGCCGGCCGTGGAGGCGGGCTCCATCAGTGTGGTGCTCAGTGCGGCGGGAGCCTCACGCCGGTAGCGCGAGACGTTAGGTGCAGTGTCCCCGCTCGCCGCCCCGCACGAGCGGTGGCTTGGCTGCCATGGTGACGCCCCCCGCGACATGAGCGCTGGCGGTGGTGTCGGGGAGTTGCGGGTTGAGCAGGAGCGTTCCAACTGATCCGACGCTTGGCTCTGGCAATCGTGCACCATCGCGAACGCCGGCCGGCGATCATGTTCATGCTGATTCTCGGATGCAGGGCATGTGCAATCAGCGATTCAGTCGGCCGTCAGGACCTCACCGACCGGCAGCTGTTAGCCGCAGATTCATCGATGCGTCCGGCAATCGTCACGTTCGATAAGGAGGAGTCATGAAGCGGTCCAGCTTGGGCGACCTGCTCATGGATGAGCTAGCCGACCTTTACGCTGCCGAGCAGCAGATCGTCGGAGCGCTCCCGACGATGGTGGAGGCAGCGAGCGATCCCGAGCTGGCCGCCGCGTTCGAGAAGCACCTCGACGAATCCCGCGGTCATATCGAGCGGCTCGAGCGGGGCTTCCAGCTCCTCGGTCAGAAACCGAAGCGAGAGAAGTGTGAGGCGATGCGGGGCCTCCTGGCCAAGGGCGAGGAGTTGATGGAAACCGATGCCGATCCGGTGGTTCTAGACGCCGCGCTGATCGCGGCCGCGCAGAAGGTCGAGCACTACGAGATCGCCGCGTACTGCTCGCTCCGCACCTGGGCCGGCATCCTCGGCCACACCAAGCTCGTGGCGCTGCTGGACGATACGCTGGACGAGGAAAAGGCCGCTGACGAAAAGCTCACCGAAGTCGTCTGGGCGATCACGGTGGATGCGGTCGACGAGCGTTCCGGGAATCGCTGACGCGCACCAAACGCAAAGGCCGGCATCGGGCCGGCCTCCGCGACGACCGTTAGGACCGCTCGCAGCCTCCGTTACACATGCTGAAGCAGCAGCTCGAGCTTGTGGCGCAAATCGCCGAGTGTCTTCGATTTAAAGGCGCCCTTGGTCTCCTCGAGCACGCCGATGCTCTCTTGGACGGCAGCGTGCAGCTGCGCGCCGCGGGGACAGTTCATGAGCTGGCATGGATGCTCGCCCACCGTCCGGCCCGAGAGCGCCCGGCCGAGCTGGTCGAGATCGGTCAGCGATCCCATCACGTTCCGCAGCGTTAGGGCGAGAAACACGTCGACAGCGGGCGGGGAGACAGCCCCGCTCTTCATGTGGGCGCCCGCGACCTGTTCGAACTCGTCCCGCCAAGTTCGGAGCCGGCGGTCGGCGCTCTCCATCGCGCGATAGGAGCGGAACCGGGAGATCGCCGCCTCGACTCGGGTCAGCAGGTCCGGAAAGGGAACCGGCTTCACGAGGTACGCGGCAACCGGCAGCTCGATGCATGCGATGGCGCTCCGTACCGACGGGAACCCCGTGAGGATGATGACCGGAAGCCCGCCATGCGATTTCGCGATCTGGCGAACCAGCTCGAGATCGGAATTGCCCGGCATCTCGAGGTCGCTGATCAACAGATCGAACCCACCGGTTGCCGCGCGGTCCAGAGCCGCAGGTCCGTCACCGACGGCCTCGCAGTCGAAGCCTTCGCGTTGGAGGAGGTCGCTCGTCGAACTGGCGAAGGTGGCCTCGTCATCCGCCAACAGAATCTTGCCGCGAGTATTCACGGGGGCAGCTCTCCAGTCCTCAGTAGTTGTCTCGTATGCGCTGCGATCTCATCCGGACGGTCTTGGCTCGCTCCTCCGGGGCGCTCGGCGCTCTCCCTGACAAAAAAGGTACGATGCGAATCGTCCACTGACCTCTCAGAAGACCTTCGCCTCGTACCTTCGACTGACGGTTCGAAATCCGTCCGACAAGGCGGCCCCTACCGAAGGCCTTTTTCTGTTTTGCATCACGCTCTTTCCATACTAGCCTGCGCGAGCACCGACAGCAACTCCTGGCCTCTTGCGAGAAATTGGCGCGAGTTGTATCGTGCGGTGGGTCAAAAGAGGCATCGTCAAGATGCCGGCCTTGGCGGGTGGGGTTGCGGTCCCACCGAGTCGAAGGCGCTGAGTCGGTCTCCATGGGAGGCCAACTGAGCGCCCTTTTTGTTTTCTACCGGTTCGTCATCGCGCGGTCGTCGTCGGCCTGAGTGCCGGCCGGCAACTGAGAAATACGCTCCGTCAATCGCGGGGCAGAGAAAAAAGCCCGGTTCGGTCGCCCTACCTTCGACTGACCCGCTCCTCCGCCGGTCAGGATCTCCCCGATCCCTGGCCGGCGGGGCTTTTTGTAGGAGGTGGCAGCTCGTCGCGGGGGCGTTCCTGAGGCGAGCGTAGAGTGCCCGACGGCTACGATCCGAGCCGAGTCGCGCGAAAACCGGGCGCCGACCGGCCCGTTCCTGACGGAGATCCGGGGCCGATTGGGATCATGACCCGGAACTCGGCTCCGCCGCCCTCAGCGTCCGAGACGGAGACTTTGCCGGCGACCGATTCGACCGCTCTACGGACCAGCGCGAGGCCGAGACCCATGCCGGCTGTGCGGAGCGTGTTCTTCGACGCGCCGAACTCATCGAAGACCCGCTCTCGCAGCTCCGGCGTGATGCCGGGCCCCTGGTCGGATACGGTCAGCCAGAACGCTTCCGGCTCACCCCAGGCCCTAACGGCGACCTTTCCTCCGGGCGGTGAGGCTTCGATGGCGTTCTGGACCAGATTGTAGATGACCTGCCGAAGCATGCTGCTCGGAATCGCGAGCACGGGCGGCGCCCGCTGGGCATCGATCGTAATGGTCACCCCGGTGCTCCGGTTCACCTGCTCCAGCAACGCCACGGAATCGCTGATGGTCGTCGGGACTGAGGAAACCTCGGTATCGTCGCTCTCCGGCCGGTACGTCTCGTACAGCTGGCGGGTGACGGCCCCGATCCGGGCGGTCTCCCGCTCGATCGCGCCCACGTAGCGATAGTACGGATGCGTCGTTGGAATCGCATCCTTCAACAGCAGGAATGCGTTCTGGATGCCGGCGAGCGGGTTGTTGATCTCGTGGGCGACCTTGGCCGCGAGGCGGCCCATCGTGCTCAACGTCGCCATCTCGCGCAGGTTGTCCTCACTGCGCTGCCAATCCGTGATGTCCCGGCATTCGGCCAGCATCTGGATGACTTTGCCGTCGGCGTCGCAGATGGGCTTGAGGGAGAAGTCGACGATGGCGCGACGACCGTTGACGCCGCAAATCTCCGTTTCGAACCGGACGGTCTCGCCTTGGGCCACCTTCGTGCAAGCGTCCTTGATCTGCTCCGCACCGACCGCCGAGCTGCCCCACCAGGGCGTATCCCACACCTTCACGCCTCGGATCTGAGCCAACTCATGCGCGATGAAGTCGAGCGCGGTGCGATTGGCCTCGAGCACCGAGCAGTCGATGTCGAGCAAGGTCTTGATCTGGAACCCGCTGTCGAACATCGTCCGAAACCGACGCTCGCTCGCCAGGAGCGACTGATCGGCAAGTTTGCGCTCGGTCACGTCGGCGCAGACGCCGAGCATTCGGAGCGGCCGGTGGTGTCCGCCGTACTCGACCACGCGGCCTCGATCGATGATCCAATGCGAGCTGCCGTCGCTGGCCTTGACCCGGTATTCGGCTTCGAACGATGGGCTGGTGCCGGCCAGGTGGGCCTCGAGAGCGGCGTTCAGACCCGGATGGTCATCCGGATGCACCAGCGACGACCACAGACGCTCCTGCTCTCGTGGCGGCATC
>JBDTOH010000250.1:0-8193 GCA_039933355.1 Gemmatimonadota bacterium
ACCGCGGTATTGATCCCGATCCCGACGCCGAGCGCGAGCACGGCGAGGACCGTGACGAGCCGGTGCCGAGGGGAGAACGCGCTCCGCACTGCGAACCGAAGATCCGACCAGAACCTATCCATTGAACCGCTCCCGAATCAGTGCCCGAACCTAGATCCCGCTTCCCTGTTCCGAACGTTTCACTCCGACCTGAGCGCCGTAACCGGATCGACCCGTGCAGCTCGCCGGGCCGGGACCACGCTCGCCCCGACCGCGACGAGCAGCAGCGCGGCTGCGATCGTTACGAACGTCACCGGATCGCTGGAGGAGATGCCGAAGAGCTGGCTCGCGAGCGCGCGCCCCACGGCGAGCGCCAGCGCGACCCCGACGGCGAGCCCCACCACCGTGAGCACCAGACCCTCCCTCACCACGAGCCTAACGACTCGCCCGGTCTCCGCGCCGAGCGCGACCCGGATCCCGATCTCCCGAGTTCGTTGGCTCACGAGGTAGCTCAGCACCGAGTAGAGCCCGATCGCGGCGAGCGCGAGCGCCATGAGGCCGAGCGCGCCGAGGAGGCTCGCACCGGTGATCTGGACGAACATCGCCCCCGCCATGTTCTCGGTCATCGTCCTGGGATCGAGCAGTGGCAGATTGGGATCGACCGAGGCGAAGACTCTCCGAATCGGCTCGATCAGCGCCTTGGGGTCGGTGCCGGCGCGGACCACGACGCTGAACTCATCGCTGGGGGCCTGGAGAATAGAGTTGTAGTAGTAGGCGTAGGGCGCCTCGCCGATCGATTCCATCTTCACGTTCGCCGCCACGCCGACGATCGTCCACGATGTGCCGTTCGCCCGTACTTGCCGGCCGATCGGGTCCTGGCTCGGCGAGAACCGCTTGACGAAGGCTTCGTTCACGACCATCACGCTGGCGGCGTCCTGCCGGTCGGCTTCTGTAATACCGCGGCCGCGACGGATCGGAATGCCCATCAGCTCGAAGTATCCCGCGCCCACCTGGCCGTTCTCGATCGACATGTTCTCGTCCCGCCCAGGCACGTAGCCGGCGATCGTGATGCCGCTTGAGCTATGGCCGCCGAGGCTCATCGGCACGTCGGTCGCGTAGCTCACGGCTCGGACACCGGGGACCTGCCTAACGGCGTCGAGGAGCCGAGCCTGGACGATGGCGCCGGCGGAGTCGGTCAAACCGGCAAGGCGGGTGCTGCTGCTGACCAAGAGAATCTGGTCCGCTCCGGTAAAGCCGGGGTCGGCCACCTTCGAGCTGCTCAGGCTGCGGGAGAAGAGTCCGGCAGCGACCAGGGCCACCAGCGAGAGCGCCACCTGTGCCACGACCAGCCCGCTTCGAAGCAGCGAGCGGCCCGCTCCAGGGGCCCGATCGTCTTTGAGTCCTGCGAGCAGCGCGGGACGGGAGGCGCGAAGGGCCGGAACCAGGCCCACCAGGACCGCGGTCCCGACGGTTACGCCCGCCGCGACCAGTACGACGCGAAGGTTGAACGCGCCCGTGAGCACGACCGGAAAGGGCAGCGGAGGCATCAGGGAGCTGAGCGCCGTCCGCCCCCAGGCCGCGAACAGGAGCCCGACCGCTCCGCCGAGGCCCGCGATCACGAAGCTCTCGGCGAGCAGCTGCCGGATGATCCGGCCCCGGCTCGCCCCGATCGCGAGCCGGACGCTGATCTCCTTGGTGCGCCGGACCGCGCGGACCAGCAGCAGGTTGGCGATATTGGCGCAGGCGATCAGTAAGAGAACCGCCGAGATGCCTAACAACGTGTAGAAAAGCGGACCGACGAACTTGCCGGCGCCCTCTTGCGAGAGCGACCGGACGCCCGCGATCGTCGGCGTGGTCTCGCCGAGCGAGGCGCTGACGCGGCGGCTCGCATCCCGCAGCGCGAGCGCGGCTTGGGTCTGAGTCATGCCGGGCTTGAGCCGCGCCAGGGCCTGAAACCACTGCCGGCCGTCCTCCGTGAGCGATTTGTTTCCGGGCTCGAGAAGTGGGACGGTGGTGACCGGGACCCAGAGGTCAAAGCCGAGACCGACGAGGGTTCCGCCGAAGCCCGACGGCGCTGCGCCCACGATCGTGAAGCCTTGTCCGTTGAGCGTCACCTGCTTCCCCACCACGCCGGGGTCGTTTGCGAACGCCCGTTCCCAGAGCCCCTGCGAGATGACCGCGACCTGCGCGACATCCCGCTCGTCGTCGGGCGCGAGGGTCCGTCCCCGAGCGGCCCGCATGCCGAGCACGTCGAAGTAGTTGCCCGAGACCATCTCGGCGAATACTCGGGCCGGCCCGAACCGGTCGGTCCTGAGCGAGAGCGCCCTGTCCCCGTATACGACCATTCCGTCGAGAGCCGTAGCTGCCTCGCGCCACCGCTTGTACCGCGGGTACGACAGGCTCCACTCGGCGCCGCCGGGTCCGGCCGTGTACACGCCCACCAACCGGTTCGACTCGCGCACGGCCGGAAACGGGCGGAGCAGAAACGTGTCGATCCAGGTGTAGACGGTCGTAGTGGCGCCGATCCCGACGCCTAACGAAAGGATCACGACCAGGGCGAACCCGGGCGCCTTGACCAGGCTCCGGAACGCCAGCCGGACATCATTCCAGAACGACATGACCCCTCCTCATTCGGACTTGAGCACTTCGACCGGATCGACCCGGGCCGCCCGGCGCGCCGGGATCAGGCTGGCGACGACGGCCACGGTACCCAGGATCAGCCCGAGCACGGCGAACGTGAGCGGATCGCTCGGGCTCACCCCGAGCAGCAGCGCGCGAAGCGCCTGGCCCGCCAGGAGCGCGAGCACGGCGCCGGCGGCGATGCCGATTGCCGCCACCCGAAGCCCCTGCCCCAGGATCATCCGGGTCACGGTCGCGACATTGGCGCCGACCGCCACTCGGATTCCGATCTCACGCCGACGCCGGATGACGGCATATGACATGACGCCGTACAGGCCGATCCCGGCGAGGAAGAGCGCCAGCGCGCCGAACACCGCGAGCGTACGGGAACCGACCCGCTGGCCGATGGTGGACGGGACCATTTGCTCTTCCATCGAGCGCGGATCGAGAAACGGCAGGTTCGCGTTCACGGACGCGAACTCTCGGCGGACCGGCTCGATGAGCGCCTTCGGATTGCCTGCCGTGCGGATATGGACGGTGAAGTCCGGCCTCACACTTTGCGCGAGCGGCCGGTAGATCAGCGGATAGGACGGATCGGTGATGCTGGCGTACTTGCCGTCGCGGGCCACGCCGACGATCGTCCACCGGCGCCCCTCCTGGGTGACTTGGCGGCCGATCGGATCGCGGCCCGCGAAGAACCGGCGAATGAACGCTTCGTTCACGACCATCGCTGGCGCGGAACCGGGGCGGTCGCCGTCTTGGATCGACCTACCTTGGACCATCGGAATTCCCATCGTCTCGAAATACTGGCCGGAGACGACCGAATACTGGACCGAGGCATCCTCGTCCTTGGCCGGGAGGTATCCGTCGACCTCGACGTTCTGGCTCGAGTAGCCGCCGAAGCCTAACGGCACGTACCGCCCCACCGCCGCGGCCTCCACTCCGGGAAGCTGCCGGAGCCGCGCCAGCAGGCCGTCGACGACCATCGGGCCGGTGGAGTCGTTGATCCCGGCGATCTGGAGATCGGAGCTCACCAGGAGGAGATGGGCCGGATCCTGGAAGCCCGGATCGATCGACTGGGCCCGCTGCATGGCCCGGATGAACAGGCCGGCGCAGGTGAGCGCGACCAAGGACAACGCCAGCTGACCCGACACGAGCGCCTGTCGGACCCACTGCCGGCGCCCTCCCGAGAACTGGACGCCCTTCAGGACTGGCATGAGATCGGGCCGGGTGCCCTTGAGCGCCGGCATCAACCCGAAGACCAGCACCGCGAGCAGCGTTATTAGGGAGGCCACCGCGACGACTCGCGGGTTGAGGCTCGAGTCCATACCGATCGGGAACTGGGTAGGAGGGACGAGCAGCATCAGGACGTTCCGGCCCCAGTACGCGAACAGGAGGCCGAGCAGGCCGCCGCCGCCGCCTAACAGCGCGCTCTCGGTCAACAGCTGCCGAGCCACTCTCGCCCGGGTCGCTCCGATCGCGAGGCGAAGGGCGATCTCCTTCTGCCGGGCCGTTGCCCGGGCGAGCATCAGGTTCGCCACGTTGGCACAGGCGATCAGCAGGACGAGCGCCGTAACACCGAGCATCGCGAGGAAGATCGGCAACATCGTGGCCGGCGCGCCTTGATCGATGACCCGGCGGACTCTAGCCCCGCTCCATTCGTGAGGATAGAGCTGCGTGAGCTCTCGCTCGACCCGGTCCATGTCGGCCTGGGCCGCCAGGAAGCTGACGCCCGGCTTAAGGCGTCCGAGCGCCTCCATGAACTGGTTCCCCCTGTCCGTGAGGTCGTGTTTGTCCGAGAATGATCGCGCCGACGTCACCGGGACGTAGAGGTCCATGTTGAGACCGACAATGCTGCCGCCGAACTTGGGCGGCGCGACCCCGATCACCGTGAAGCCGACCCCGCCCAGCGTGAGCGTCTTGCCCACGATCTCCGGGTCGCGCTCGAGCCGGCGGTCCCAATAGCCGAAACCAAGCACCACAACCGGGGCGGCCCTGGTCTCGTCCTCGGGACGAAAAGCCCGGCCCATGATCGGCCGGACGCCCAGCACGTCGAAGTAGTTGGCGGTCGTCGCGAGCACGAACACCCGTTCCGGCGGCCCGTCGATCCGCACGCCGGCTTGCTCCACGCTAAAGGCGGCAATGCCGTCAAAGACCCGGTTGCGCTCGTTCCAGTCGCGGAGCACCGGATACGAGATCGACGAGAACGAGCCGCCCGGGCCTCCGGTATTCATGTAGGAGAGTCGGGACGTCTGTTGGACCCCGGGCAATGGACTGATGACGAACCGGTCGGTCCAGGTGTACACGGTCGTCACGGCCCCGATCCCGAGTCCGAGCGATACGATCGCGATCAGCATCAATCCAGGTGTCCGCATCAAGGCGCGGAATGCAAACCGGAAGTCTTGCAGAATCCCCATGGCTTACCCCTCAGCTGGCGAGATCGGTGGTCATTCGGCTCGGAGCGCATCGATCGGGTTGACCCGGGCGGCTCTCCGCGCCGGGATGTAACACGCCGCGGCGGCCACGGCCGCGAGCCCAACGCCGACGGCGGCGTAGGTCGGGAGGTCGAGCGGGCTGACGCCGTTCAAGAACCCGGCGAGGAGCCGGCTCACCGCGAGCGAGCCGCCGAGCCCGAGCCCAAGCCCGATCGCCACCGGGACGAGACCGTCCCGCATCACCCCGGCCAGCACCGTCCCGAGCTTCGCGCCTAACGCCATCCGGATCCCGATCTCGCGCTTCCGCCGGCTCACCGCGTACGCGACCACGCCGTAGATCCCCATACTCGCGAGCAGGAGACCGAGGAATCCGAAGCCGCCGAGCACCGAGCCGGCGACCCGCGCCGGGAACAACGCGAAGCCGAAGTGCTCCTCCAGCGTCTCGACCCCGAACAGCGGCAGATCCGGATCGGCCTCGGCCATGATGTTTCTGAGCGCGGGGATGAGCTCGACGGCCGGCCGGGCGGACGCGACCATCAGCGTGACAGCCGACTCGTACTGCTGGTCGAGCGGTGCGTACAAAGCGGGCACGACATCCTCGCCGACGGACTGCAGCTTGACGTCGGGAACGACTCCGATCACGTCGAGGAAGGGACCGTTAGGCCCGGTCAGGCTGACGGCGCGCCCGAGCGCCTCCCCGGCGGGCCAGAACCGCCGGACGAAGGCCTCATTGACGATCACGACGCCCGCGGCGCCCTCGCGATCGGTCGGCTCGAACGCGCGCCCTCGCCTGAGGGGGATCCCCATCGTCGCGAAGTAACCCGCTGAGACGACGACGTACCGGAACTCGAGGTCGTCGCCCGGCTGGCGGACATAGTCCTTGATCGCCATCCCTCGGCGGCGGTTGCCGAACGGGCTGAGGGGGAGCGCGGTGGTCAGCGCGGCAGCCGTGACGCCGGGCGTGGCGCGGGCCCGCTCGAGCGCCTGGGTGAGCAGCTGCTTTCCGCGGGCCTCGTCGTATCGGTTGATCGAGAGATCCACGCTGAGGTCCGCTCCCTGACGGGTCGAAAAACCCGGGTCCGTCGCGGTCGAACGGCCGAGGCTCCTGAGGAAAAGCCCGGCTGCGATGAGGAGCAGGGTGGAGAACGCGACTTGGGCAACCACGAGCGCGCCCCGCAGGCGCGATCGGCCGCCCCGAAGCTGAAGCCCGGCGGAGTCGTCCTTGAAGGCGGTCACGAGCGAGCCGGCGGCGCTCTGCAGGGCCGGCGCGAGCCCCAGCGCCAGGCCCGTCACCATCGCGATCAGCGCGGTGAAGATCAGGACTCGGTAGTCGATCGTGAACTCGAGCTGGATCGGGACCTGGATCGGCGGATGGAACGCCGAGATCAGCCGGACGGCACCGACCGCGAGAACCGCGCCTAACGTTCCTCCGGCCACACTCAGGGAGCAGCTCTCCACCAGCTGAGTCCGTGCCAGCCGCCACCGGCTCGCACCTAACGCCGCGCGGATGCCGAGCTCCTTCCGGCGGTTCTGGGCGCGGGCCAGCAGAAGATTCGCCAGGTTACCGCAGGCGATTGCGAGCACGAGCCCGACCACCGTGAGGAACAGCGCGGAAGCCCCGAACGCGGCGCCCTGGGCATCCGGAAAGAATCGAATCCCCGACTCGGGTACCAGCGTGATCCGGCGGCCCGCCTGCCGGACGTCCGTCCATTGCTCCTGGTACTCCCGGTGCAGCTGCTCGGCCACAACGGCGAGCTCCGCCTGAGCGGCGGCGGCGGACACACCCGGCTTGAGCTCCGCGAACACGCTGAGACCGCGAGCGCCACGCTCGTCGAGCCCCGCATGGGGGACGAGAGTACGCGCCATCGAGATGGGGAGCCAGAGATCGATCGCGATACCGCGGTTGATGCCGCGGAAATCCGCCGGCCCGACGCCGACGACGGTAACCGGCTGGCCGCTCACGCGGATCGTCTTGCCGAGGATCGCGCGGTCGGAGCCGAACCGGCGCTGCCAGAGGCTATGGCTCACGACCACGACCGGCTGCGCGCTCGATGCCTCGTCCTCCTGCGCCGAGAACCCCCGGCCAAGCGCGAGCGGACGATCCAGCAGACCCAGATAGCCGGCGCTGACCAGCTGCCCGCCGATCAGCTCCGGCGGTCCATCGGCGCTCAGGCTGAACGGACCCGTGAGGGCCGCCGCCATCGCGCTGAACGACCGGCTGCGATCGCGGAACTCGAGAAAGTCGGGATACGACGACGTGCCGAACGGCGGGCCGCTGTAGTCGCTCGTGTACAGACCCACGAACCGATTCGGCTGCGCGACGGGCAGGGGCTTGAGCAGGAGACCGCTCACCACGCTGAAGATCGTCGCGTTGGCCCCGATGCCGAGCGCGAGCGACAGCACCGCGACCACCGTGAACCCCGGAGTCTTCAAGAGGCCGCGCACCGCGTACCGGAGATCGTTGAGCCAGCCGTTCACGAGCTCTCCTCCCTTAGTCCGCGCGGAGCGCGTCGATCGGATTGACTCGGGTCGCCCGGCGGGCGGGAATCCAACAGGCCAGCAGCGCCACCACGAGCAGCACGAGCGGCCCGCCCAGGAACGCCAGCGGATCGTACGGGCTGATGCCGTAGAGCCACGAGCTCAGCCCCCGGCTGACCAGGAGCGCGAGGCCGAGACCAACGGCAAGGCCTCCCAGAACCAGCCGCATTCCATCCCGCACGACGAGCCCGAGGACATCGCGAACCTGAGCCCCGAGCGCCATCCGAACGCCGAGCTCCCGGGTTCGCTGCGCGACGCCGTGCGCGATGATGCCGTAGAGGCCGATTGAAGCGATCAGCAGCCCGATGCCGCCTAACGCCACGAGCACGAGCGCCCCGAAGCGGATCGGGAACAGCGCGGTCGAGACCAGACCATCGAGCGTGCCGGTCCCCAGGATCGGCATCGTCGGGTCGATCTCGTGAACCAGGTTCCGAAACGCCGGGATCGAAGCGGCCGGGTCGCCGCTGACCCGGGCGACCAGCGTCATGTAGGACTCGAGCCGCTGATAGAGCGGGAAGAACACCTGCGGGGTCGGCTCCTCCCCCACGGTCATGATCTTGAGGTTCTTGATGACGCCGACCACCTCACGCCACTGGCCCGGCCCGCCGGAGCCGTGGACCGC
>JBDTOH010000251.1:0-8190 GCA_039933355.1 Gemmatimonadota bacterium
GGTCTTGTTTCCCCGCCTTCTCGCTCGGCGGCGGATTCCCGCGCTGATCACCGGTAGCGTCGTCCTCGGTCTTTCCTCCGCCGCGCTCGGAGTGCTCGTCCTGTATGGGTTCTTTGGTGCGAGCCAGCCGCCTTTTTCCGACGGGGTGGAGCTCGGAGGACTTTTGCTGTGGCTCTCCGCCATCGCCTTGATCCACATCGTCATCGCGCTCGTCATGCGCGGCTTCATCGACTGGTATGGCGATATCAAGGTAAAAGAAGAGCTGGCTCATAAGACGCACGACATGGAGCTGGCGCTGATCCGCTCGAAGCTCGATCCCCATTTCCTCTTCAACACGCTCAACAACATCGACGTCCTCATCGCGAAGGACCCCGCCACCGCCTCGGCCTATCTCAACCGGTTCTCGGACATCCTCCGCTTCGTGCTCTACGAGACCGACGGCGAGGCGATCCCCCTGGCTGCGGAGCTGGCGTACATCGAGAAGTACATCGCGCTGGAGCGGTTGCGGACGGCAAACCCGCGCGCCATCACGTTCGACGTCGCCGCCGGGAACGACGGGCTCTCGATCGCACCGATGATGTTCATTCCGTTCATCGAGAACGCGTTCAAGCATGCAGAGAGCCTGAAAGCGGACGACGCGGTGGTGATTCGGTTGGAGGTCGAGGGACGCCGAGTCACCTTTCAGTGCCGCAACGGCTATCGGCCGGCCAACGGCTCGCAATCCGGTAAGAGCGGGTTAGGAAACGACCTGATCGCGAGGCGCCTGGCGCTCCTTTATCCCGGCCGGCACACGCTCCAAGTCGCCAATCACGACGGCATGTACGCCGTCCGCCTGACCCTCGACCTCTGATGCCGATTACCTGTATCATCGTGGAAGACGAGCCGCTCGCTGTCGAGCGACTGGTTGGATACATCGTGCAGCTGCCGTTCTTGGGGCTGGTGGGCACGTTCGACGACGCGCTGGCCGCATTGGCTTTCCTGACGGCGAACCCGGTCGATCTGGTGTTCCTCGACATCAGCCTCGGCGGGCTCTCGGGCATCGAGCTCCTCGAAACCTCCGCCATCACGAGCCGGGTGATTCTCACGACCGCCCATCCCGAACACGCGCTCAAGGCCTACGATCTCAAAGTGGCCGATTACCTGCTCAAGCCCTTTACGTTCCAGCGCTTCGTGCAGGCCGTGGACCAAGTTCAGAGCGGTCCGGCCCAGGCCCGGGCCCAGCCGGCGAGCGATCGCAAGCTTCTGTTCGTCAAGACCGAGTTCCGGCTCGAGAAGGTGTTGCTGAGCGACGTGCTCTATATCGAGGGCAAGCGGGACTACCGGCAGATCCACACGACCTCGAAGCGCATCATGACGCTGGAGACCTTTGGCGAGCTGGAGCAGCGCATCGCCCCGGACCTCGTCTGCCGAGTCCACAAGTCGTACATGGTCGCGCTGGACAAGATCGAGTCCATCGAGCGGGATCGGATTAAGATTCGCGATCAGCTGATCCCGATCTCGGAGACGTATCGGGCCAAGTTCTACGCCCTCATCGACCATCGGACGAAATGATCTCGACCGCGCCGGTCCCCAGCCTCATCGGCAAGCGCGCGCTGCTCGGCTTGCTCCTGGTCCTTGCTCAGCCGGCTGCGGCCCAGCGCCCAACGTTGGAGGAATCGTTCCAGCAGAAGATTTCGGCGGAGCGGATCGGCGAATACATCAAGGTCCTGACCGCCCATCCCACGTTCCCCGGCTCGGCTCACACGAAGGAGTACGCCGAGTGGATCCGCGCCCGGCTGAGCGAATGGGGCTGGGATGCGCGAATCGAGACCTGGACCGTACTCTTTCCGAGACCGGTCGAGCGGGTGGTCGAGCTGCTCGGCCCGAAGCCCTTCAAGGCAAGGCTGTTCGAGCCTCCGGTGCCCGGTGATCCCTATTCGGAGCAGAGCGCCGAGCACCTGCCGACGTACTTCATCTACGGTCCCGACGGCGATGTGACCGCCCCGCTCGTCTACGCCAATTACGGCCTCCGCGAGGATTACGAGACGCTCGCGCGCGCCGGTGTCTCGGTCAAGGGTGCGATCGTGATTGCGCGCTCGGGACGGATGTGGCGGGGCGGCAAGGTTGAGCTTGCGGCGGAACACGGAGCGGCCGCCATGCTCATCTACTCCGACCCGGCGGAGGATGGCTACGCCCGCGGTCTACCCTATCCCGACGGAAGTTGGCGCACGCCGGACGGCGTCCAGCGCGGAAGCATCCTCAACGGCAAATACCCCGGCGATCCCCTGACTCCATCGGTCGCCGCGACCCCGGGCGCGAAGCGGCTCCCGATCGATTCGCCCGACAACACGATTGCGCGGCTTCCGGCCATGCCCCTCTCCTATGCCGACGCGACGCCGCTGCTCGCCGCGCTCGGCGGAGAGACCGCGCCCGAGAGTTGGCGCGGCGCTCTGCCGCTGACCTATCGAATGGGTCCGAGCGAGGCGCGCGTGCACCTCAAGATCAAGTACGACTGGTCCAATACCGAGCTCTACGACGTGGTCGGCACCATCCGCGGCTCGACCTGGCCGGACGAATGGATCGTGCGCGGCAATCACCACGACGGGTGGGTCTACGGCGCCCAGGACCCCCACTCCGCCCACTCGGCGATGCTCGAGGAGGCGCGCGCGTTAGGCGAGCTCGTCCGCGCCGGCTGGGCCCCCAAGCGAACGCTGGTCTACGCCTCGTGGGATGCGGAAGAGCAGGGGACGATCGGCTCGACCGAGTGGATGGAAGCGCATCTCGCGGACCTCAACACGAAGGCGGTCGCGTATCTCAACACCGACGTGATCGGTCCTGGAACGGTGCGGGTGACCGGCGCCTCGAGCCTGGCCCAGTTCATCACCGACATCGCGCAGCGAATCACCGATCCGCGATCGGGCGTGTCGGTTGTCGATCGCGCCCGGATCAAGACCGAGGCGAATGCTCCGACGGGGGGCGGGCCGGCCGGGGCCGCGGTGTTCGGGGTCGGCGTGGAATACGATATCGCGCGGTCCCGCCTCCGATTCGGGCCGCCGGGTTATGGCTCCGATCACCACGCCTTCGTGAGCCACGCCGGGATCGCGGCGCTCAACCTCGAGTTCGGCGACGATCTTTCGCTCGGGGCCTACCACACCGTGTACGACGACTTCGCCTGGTACGAGCGGTTCGGCGATCCGGGGTTTGCTTACGGGCGGGTCACGGCCCAGCTCAACGGAGCCGCCGTCATCGGGCTCGCGGATGCGACGATCTTGCCGGTGGAATTCTCGGCGGCGTCGGACGCGGTAGCGGAGGAGATCGCGAAGCTGAAAGCGCTCTACGGGCGGCTCCGGAGTGCGGTCGCAAACCAGAACAGACTGGCGGCGCTCGATGCCTATCGCGTGCTCGCGAGCCCGGACCATCCGCGCCGGCCGCCCGACATTGCGCCGATCCCGGTCGTGGATCTCGCGCCGCTCGATGCGGCCGCGGTCAAGATCAGGGCTGCAGCCGAGCGCTACGGAAAAGCCAAGGAGCAGTCGCTAACCCGCACGGTCGCGCCGGCCCGGGCTCGAGCCGTGAACCGGCTCTTGGTCGCGGTGGATCGTGCAGCGTTGAGGGAGGGCGGCCTGCCGGGCAGGCCCTATTACCGCAACGAGCTGTTTTCTCCGGGCCGGCTCTGGGACACGGTGCCGATCCCCGCGGTTGGCGATGCCATGCTCGACGGAGACTGGAAGGCCGCGGCGGCCCAGGTGCCGCTCGCCGCGGGGACGCTGCTCAACATTGCCGCTGCGATCGACGCCGCGTCGGCTGCGTTGGAAGATGTGGGCCGCTAGACGCCTGAAAGAGTGCGGCAGCGAGGAGTCGCGATCCAACAGCGCCAAGGCAGCGTAAATAGTGTGGGAGCATCAACCGCCGGTGCCGACGTCGCAGGCCCTACGGCGTGACGATCTGCTCGCTCCCGCCGTCCTCGCAAAAGTCGTTGGCGGTGACTCCCCGGCGTCGAGCCGTCGTCTCATCGTTAGACGCCGCGGCCCTTGGGAAAGCCCCTGCTCAACATGAGGCCATTGATCCCCGCGGGTGCCGGTCTTCGCCGGCGTGACGTTAGGGCGTCGGCGCTGGGCGATCCGGCGGCGGTGGCGCGCCGGTATCCCGCAAACGCTTCACGATGGCGGCTACGTGCAATGCCGTGGTGTCGAGCGCTGGAATCCCGGCGATGACCGGTGTGGAGATGAGTAACGGCAGCTCGGTCCCGCCGAGAATGACGCCGTCGACGCCCTCCTTCTCGCGCAGACGGCCGACCAGCGAGATGAATTGCCGGCGTGTGTCGTCCCGGAAGTCACCCTTGAGAAGCTCCCCCACGTATCGTTCGTGAACCCAGCTTCGGTCCGGTTCGTCCGGCGGGACCACGACGATACCGTAGCGCGCGCACACCGCAGGGTAGAACGGCCCCTCCATGGTAAACCGGGTGCCGATGAGAGCGAGCCGCCGCAGCCCGCGGTGCCGAGCCTCCTCGGCGCACACCTCGACGATGCTCACGAGGGGCACGGGTGATCGGGTCACGAGGTCATCGAACACGATATGGGGCGTGTTCGCGGTCATCGCGGCGAAGTCGACGCCGGCGCCGCCGAGCCTGCGGAGTGATGCGAGCAAGTACTCGATCAGGGCCGGCCGGTCCGTCGCGACGAGGTGCAAGGCCCGGCGAGCATCGAGGCTGTCGATGACCAACGAGGGAGAAGTGGTTGGGTCGTCCCGCTCCCACGCCTCCAGGATGCGGCGGTAATAGTCGATCGTGGACTCTGGCCCAAGCCCCCCGACGATTCCGACGGTCGCCATTGGTGGAGCTCCCCGGAATGAACGTAATCCGACGATGTTACGGCTAGCGCGAGCTTCGTGACCAGCTTACCACGGCAAAGAAAATCCCCCCAACATACAGAAGTCCGAACACGAGCTTGTTGTACTTCGCCAGCCACTCTGGAAGATAGATATCGAAGTTGTCGCGGCGATCGTCCGTGTAACGCGCCGCCACGGCCGTGAGCGGACAACGCCACCGGTTGAGAACGAGTATCCCGACCTCGACCAGGACGATCGCGGCCAGCCAGGCGGCTGCTCGGTGCTGCCCGCGCCAGGACACCACGGGAATTGCAACGATGCACCCGGCGAAGAACGCCCAGGCAATCGTGTGCACGGTCTTGACGGCCGTGAGAGCCGCGGAGGGCCGTAGCAGCACGGGCAGCGGCCGCCTAACGTCCGGCCTGGATCGCGGCCCGGCCGTCCGCCAGTACCTCATCGAAGTAGCGCTCCAGCGGCGGGGACACCCCGCGACAGCCGGCCACCACCTGCTCGCTCCACGCCAGATACTCGAGCCGCCGCTCGTGGGCCCAGTCGACCGGCGGCGAGTGGGTGACGTCGAGGACGTTGCAGATCTTATCGGCCAGCTTGACCAGCTTCGCCGCGTCCGACAAGTGCGGCGCGTGCGCGATCTGGAGCCGCTTGCGCTCCTCCTTCGGCAGCCGCTTGTCGTCGGTGACCTCCTCCACGACGCTCCGCACGACCGCGTCGAAGTGCTCCTCCAGCTCTGCCGCTGTGGTCTTCGTGTCCTCGATCGTGTCGTGGAGCACTGCGGCAATGAGCGGCACCGGGTCGGTCACCCCCCCTACCCGCGCGAGCACCTCGGCCACCGCGATCGGGTGGTTGATGTACGGCGACGAGTCGGGATCCTTGCGCTTCTGGAAGCGATGCTTGCCGGCCGCGAACAGGAGCGCTCGAAGGAGGATAGCGGTCTCAGCGATGAGAACCTCCTAATGGGACGACGATGTCCGAACCGAAGGAATGTCCCCGGCTGCTTCAGCCACGGGTCGCACGTCCTGCACCAGATGAATGAATAGCTTTCCGGGCTCCTCGAACGGAATCATGTGGGCCGAGTGCTCGAACCAGAAGAATCCCTTCTTGGGTGCCTTGAGCCGCTCGAACCACGCGTGGGCTACCTCGGACACGGTCTCGTAATCATACCGCCCCTGGAAGAGATAGACCGGGCAGCGGAACGTGGTGGTCTGCCGGTAGTCGAGCCGGTTAGGCGGGCCGAGGAGCTGCTTGAGCGACGTCAGGTCGCTCTTCTCCATCGCGGCAAAGTCCGCGCGGGTGTATTCCGGAGCCAGCTTCGCCGCGTTCTGCTCGTAGTCGTAGTTGCTCCGATGCCAGGTCAGGCCGCCATACGCGATCACCCACTTGCGCTGGACGAGGACCTTGTCGACTGGAATCGTCCCATCGGGGTCCGGATACGGCGCGATCTTCTCGAGCTCCGCGACCGCCGCCTGATTGGCGTGTGCTTTCGCTTCGCGGAGGGCGAACTCATAGCCGATCCGTTCGTTCTCGAGCCCGTACACCGCCTGACCCATGCCGATGTACGCGTGCAGCCACTCGGGATGGCGCTGGGCGATGTTGACGCCGATGAACGTCCCCCACGAATGGCCCATCAAGAAGATCTTCTGCTTGGCGAACGTGGCGCGAAGGTATTGGACCACCTCTTCACCGTCGGCGGTCATCCGATCGATCGTGATCGTCGGCCCCACGACGGCCGGGTCGTTCGATGCCGCAGTCTTGCCGGCGCCCCGCTGATCCCACTGCACGACCGTGAAGTACTCCTCCCATGGGCCCTGAAAGAACCAGCTCGCAGGCATCATCGGCGACCCGGGTCCGCCATGCACGAAGAGCAGGATGGGATTGCGGCGGTCTTTGCCGCGGACCGAGATCCACTGCTTGATCCCACCGATGTCGATCGCGCGGAGCTCGTCGACGCCGAGCGTGGTGTCGATCTGACGGGCATCGGTGATGATCTTGGCGACGTCGTCCCGCCGGAACATGGGCCCGGAATCCGCTGCGGCCGCCGCGAGGGCGGGATCGCGCTGGGGGGTCGGCGCCGCCTTGCCGCAGCCGGCGGCGCCTGCGGCCAGCCCCGCGAGCAGGACGAAAGCCGACGTGCCGGCGATCGGCTTCACTGGACGCCCGGGGTCGAAGCCGGACCGATTGGTCATTGCGCTATCCTCGAGAAGATTCTGGGTAGCGGCCTAACGGCCGCGCATCGAAGCATTCCGGCCCCGCAAGATACCGCCCGACCCTCCTCCCAGGCGAGTCGCACGGCCAAAGACCGCCGCGCCGACGGGGTTGTCGACCTTTTCGGCGAGTGGGAAGGAGTCGCGGCTGGAGCTGGGTGATACGTTAGGCGGGAGGCGGTGGCCGAACCGAGGCGGGCGACCGGATCCCGGCCGCCCGCGCTAGGCTCAGCCCGCTGGGCGTCGATCTACTTCTTGACCCAATGTGGCGCGGTCGTCCACTTGGTCGCCTCGAAGAGATCCGGGGACAGCTCCGGGTTCACCTTCCAGCCGGAATACTCTTCGGTCTGCTGCGGTTTCCCGGCGACGGTCATGGCGACCTTCGTCGCGAGCCACCCGCCGCCGGCTTTGACGTAGGTTCCCAGATCTACGTCCATGAGCGGCTGCGCAGGTCCGAGCTGAAGGAGCATCCGGACCACGACGAGACGTTCGCGATCGATCCAGATCTGCGGAACCGTGGCGTCATCCGGAGCGGCGCCGATGACCCAGGCCGGCCGGCCGTGCCAGGAGCCGCTGGTCACTTTGCCCAGATCGACTTTCATCCCGGCGAGCTCGCGCGCGGTCCTCTCCGCGGGCTGCACATACACGCCCTCGATCAGCGGAAGGAATTCGTTTCCGTGGTCCTGCTGGCTGCTGACCTTGCCCGCGCGGATCACATAGACCGAGTCCGCCGTGTAAATCACCCCGTTCCCCTCCGCCAGATCGCCGAAGTCGATTCTGAGCCTGGTACCTCCGGCCGCAGTATGGCGGAGGCTCTCGTGCCAAGTCTGGTTCTTGACGGTCCCGTCTTTCCCATACATGGTCGTTTTCTGCACGAACGTGAGCGAGTGATACCAGCGCCCCGCGTACGCCGCCCGCATCTTCTCGAACACTTCGAGGCCGGTGCGGGGAGCCGCCTGGGCCGCGGCGTCGGCCGCCGCAAGGGCGAGCAAGGAGGTCATGAGCGCGGCAGATCGTCCAAAGGTCATGTTCGGATTCCGAGCGTTGTGGGTGAAGTCGTGTGGTGGAGACCACCTACCCGAAACTCAACGGCGGATCAGGCGGAGTTGTTTCGCCGTGGAGGGCCGGTCGGCTATTTCTTCGCTGCCGAATCGGCCGCAGCGGC
>JBDTOH010000252.1:0-8182 GCA_039933355.1 Gemmatimonadota bacterium
AGCAGATCGGCGCGGACCTGCTCGCGGGCTTCGAAGATGCCGAGCAATTCATTCTGTCGATGAAGAAGGACATGGAGGCGCAGAAGAGCCTGCTTGCCTATTGGCACTTCCGGCCCCAGAGCGACTTCCTGGACGCGAAACCCGACCGGCCCAAGATCAAGATGCTGATCCCATTCGAGCACCTGGAGAGCGGCTTTCGGAAAGTGGCGACAACGCTGGGAATGGACGTGACGCTTCCCCATTTGAATTCGGTCAAGCAGATGCCGGATCACGATCTCTCCACCGAAGCGACCGATTTTCTCGAGACGCTCTATCGGCGGGACATCGAGCTCTTGGGCATTGCGCGGGCGAGTGGGGCGTGAGGGCCGGACGCGGCGCTCCACGCTGCGACCTCGCTAGTCGGGCGATAGGATCCCCGCCAGCATCGGCTCCAAGTAGCGGGCGCCGGTCACGCTCAGGTGATTCGCGTCCACGTAGAGCGGGTCCCCGTCTTTTTCGAGCCCGCAGGTGAACGCGTTGCAGAGCACTTCGTGGGGGAACACGACTCGCACGCCGTATTCGTGCCCTACCCGCCGCAGCGCGTCGTATGCGCGGGTTTGGCGGACGAGGAACGTGCTGTAAGGCAGCCCGAGGTCGACCGTCGAGCCGGAGATCGCCTTCCGCGCCAAGACCGTCGGGACCCGAACGCCGACCTCCGGCACGCTCGCAATCACCACGACGACGATCTGCCGGCGGAGCAGCTCCGCAAGCGTCGCGCGAAGGAGCGGCTCGAAGGCCTCGATGTTGTCCGCCACGCGCTTGCTCAGCGGCAGCAGTCCCGCGATCCCCTCCTCGACCTTGTAGCGCTCCCCCTCGGCGTAAAACGCCCATCGGGCATGCAGCAGCACGGTTCGGATCCGGCGCTTCTCGATGAGGGCCAGAATTGAGTCGTTGAACGCGCCACAGTCCTCGTGTCCCTGGACATAACGCTGTGACCGAAGGAGCGGCGCGCACGCATTGCTGGTGGCGACAAGCCCGGCCATCTGCTTGGCAATCGCCACCCGTTCCACCGCCGGAGCGAGCGCCGCCGCATGCGAGTCGCCCCACAGCATGAACGACTCGGCCGCGCCGGGCGCTCCGATCCGGCAGGTCTTGTCGATGCATTCGCTCCGTCTCGCCCAGACGTCGTCCTTGCTGCCGAGCAGCCGGAGCGCGTCGCCCGGGAAGCGGTTGGGAAAGCCGCCCGTCGCGAGCGCGGCCGAGGCGTAGAACCCGAGCCCGACCGCCATCGTCGCGGCGGCAATGACGAGACGCTTCCGCGATCCCCAGCCGGCGGCTCCGCGAAACGGGCGCTCGACGAAGCGCCACGACAGCATCGCCACACCACACGACGCCGCGATCGTCATCCCGATCTCGACGCTCGTGAGGGGGCGAATCAGGTAGTAGCGGATGAAGACGATGAGCACCCAGTGCCAGAGATAGAGCGAGTACGAAATCAGCCCGACAAAGACCAGCGGCCCAATGCTCAGGACTCGGCTCACGAGCGAGTCTCGAGCCGCCCCGCCATGAAGAACGAGCACGGTGCCGAGCACCGGAATGAGCGCGTTCGGGCCTGGAAACGGCGTCGCCGCCGAGAACGCGAGCACACCGTAGCCGATCGCGGCCAGCCCGACGATCCCGAGCAAGTTAGGCAGCACGAACCCGCGCACCGGGGGAATAATCCCGAGCGCAAGCAGCGCTCCGGCGAGAAGCTCCCACACCCGGCCTGGCGCAAGAAAGAACGTGGTCGCCGGCGATGCCGTGACGGCCCATAGGCTCCACGCGAGCGAGAGCAGGAACGCAGCGCCGATCGCCGCGGCGTACCGGCCTCGGAGATAGCGGCCGACGAGAAACAGGAACAGCGGGTAGACGATGTAGAACTGCTCCTCGACCGACAGCGACCACGTGTGGAGCAACGGCTTCGCTTCGGCCGGCTGATCGAAGTAGCCTGTCTGCCGAGCGAACAGGATGTTGGACGAGAAGAGCAGCGTCGCGAGGAGGCTTGCCCCATGGGCCTTCGCGTCGTCAGGCAGGAAGAGCGCGTGCACCACGACCGAGGAACCCAGCAGCACACCGAACAGCGCCGGCAGAATCCGGCGCGCACGTCGCTCGTAGAAGGACGCGAGCGAGAAACGGCCGCTCCGGATGTCGGCGAGGAGGAGCGTGGTGATCAGGTAGCCGGAGATCACGAAGAAGACGTCCACGCCGACGAACCCGCCGGAGAACGGGCCCACCCGAGCATGAAACAGCACGACCGGCACAACGGCGATCGCCCGGAGACCATCGATGTCGGGTCGGTGGGTCAAGCTCGGAAGGTCCGGCGACATACCACGCAGCTGACTCAGGAAAGAACCTCTAATCCCCAATCCCTAGTCCCGATTCCCTACTTCTTACAACAACAACCAGCTCGACAACCCCAGCAACAAGAAGAACCCGCACGTATCCGTGAACGTCGTCACGAAGATCGACGACGCGATCGCCGGGTCGATCTTGAACCGGTCCAGTATCAATGGAATGAACGCCCCCGCAAACCCGCCCACCACCATGTTGCCCGTCATCGCCAGGAACACGACCACGCCGAACAGCGGAGTTCCTTGCAGCAGGCCCGCAACGATGCCGGCGAGCACGCCGTTGACGACCCCGTTGATCCCGCCGACCACCATCTCTTTCCTGACGATGATCCAGAAGTCGGTGAAATCCACCAGGCCGAGCGCGAGCCGGCGGACGTTCACCGCGAGCGCCTGCGTGCCGGTGTTGCCGCCCATACCCGCCACCATGCCCATGTATGCCGCGACGAAGGCGAGCCGCTCGATCGTGGTATGGAGGAGCAGCGGCACCGCAGCGGCCCCGAACGCGGTCACCAGGTTGATCACGAGCCATGGGAGCCGGCTCCGCACCGCCTCGGTCCATCCCGCGCCGAGGTTTTCGTCGCCGGATACGCCACCGAAGCGGAGCAAGTCTTCGGTCGCTTCGGCCTCGACCACGTCGGTGACGTCGTCGAACGTGATCCTTCCCAGCAGCAGCTGGCTCGCGTCGATCACGGGTATGGCCGAGACGTTGTAGCGGCCCATGAGACGAGCGACCTCTTCCTGGTCCATCTCGGGCGGCACCGTGACGTCCGGTTGTTCCATGACCTCGGCCACTGGACGGTCGGGCGCGCTGATCACCAGCCGCTTGAACGACATGATGCCTTTGAGGTGGCCGGCCTCGTCCAGGACATACGCCTCGGAAAAGTCCTCGACGTCGTCCGCCTGACGGCGGATCTGGTCGAGCGCCTCGCTCACGCTCGCCGTATCCTGGACCGCCACGAACTGCGCGGTCATCAGGCCGCCGGCGGATTCCTGATCGTAGCGAAGGAGATCCTCGACCTCTTCGCGCTGCTCTTGACTTTCCACCTTCGAGAGGATCAGCGCCTGCTCGCGAGGCTCGAGCTCGCCGAGAAGATCGGCCGCGTCGTCGTCGGGCAGCTCCTCTACGATGTCCGCCGCCTGCTCCGGGTCGAGCGCCGCGAGGGTCTCGCTCGGCCGGGTGTTCTCGGGCATTTCCCAGAGCGCTTCGCCCGAGAGCGACGGTGGCAGCAGCTGCACCATCTCGACCCGCTCATCCTCGTCCGCGGCGGAGAGCACGTCGGCGAGATCCGCGGCGCCCATCTCCTCGGCGAGGCGCACGAACTCCGCGATCCGTCCTTCGCGGATCAGTTGGAGCATCACCTCGGGCGCGACGGGCTCGATGCTCACAGGGCGGTCCGGTCGAGGACGACCGTTGGGGATGCGCCCCGTCGGATCAGGATTCGTTCGACCCGGGTCGGGGTCACGCCTAACACATCGAGCTCGAGGCCCAGGAGGGCAAACCGCTCACCCGCGGCCGGAATCCGCCCGGCCAGATCGACGAGCCGGCCGCCGATCGTATGCGAGGGGCCTGGCGGAAACACTACCGCGAAGCGGGCTTCAATGGCGGAGACGTCGCTCGAGCCGTCGGCCTCGAGAATCGCGGGAATCCCGTGGGCCCGGCGCTCGGCGGTCTCGTCGTGCTCGTCGAAGATCTCGCCCACCATCGCCTCGAGCAGGTCCTCGAGGGTCACGATGCCCAGCGTCCCGCCGAACTCGTCGAGCACGACCGTGAGATGCCGGCGCTCGCGCTGCATATCGAGCAGCACGTCGCCGCAGTTACGGCTCGCCGGCGCCATCACGACCGGCCGGACCGGTACCGGCTCGCCCGGCTTGGCGGTGAGCAGATCGAAGACGTGGACCATGCCCACGATCTCGTCGAGGGTGCCGCGGTAGACCGGGAGCCGGCTGTAGCCGCTCTGCACGAACGACTGGGCCATCTCGTCGTGCCCCGCCTCCTCGGGAATCGCGACGAGCTCGGTGCGCGCCGTCATCACATCCCGGACCGTCCGCTGCGCGAAGCTGATCACGTGGCCTAACATGATCAGCTCCTCGGAGTGCCCGAGGGGGCCGGACGAGCCGCTCTTCCAGAAGGCGCGCACGTCGGTATCGGCGCGCTGGAGCGGCGCCGGCAGGATGACGCTGAGGACCGCGGTCCAGGGTTTGAGCACCGGCCGCACCAGCTCGGCGACCTTGGACGCCCGCCGGAAGGTGAGCCACCGGGGCAGCACGTACCCGCTGAAGAGGACGACCGGCACCGCGACGAGCACGAGCAGGACGAGGATCGCCCAGAACGGAAGATCGCCCGTGCGGGCCTCGACCACGGCGGCAAGCCCGGCGGCGAGCACCGAGATCCCTAGAGCGGTCGTCGCCGTAGCCGCGGACAACTGGCCTTCCGCGGCCCTCAGCCAGTCGAGCGTCTCGGAAGCGCCTTTGAGCCGGCGAGAAACCGCATCGGCAAGGTCGCTCCGGCTCGTGGTGATGAGGGCCGCCGTGGCCGAGGCGCCGAAGATGGTGATGACGAGACCGAGAAAGACGGCGCCCCAGATCACGAGACGCTCTCCTTCGACGGCGGCGGCGCGCTCACCGGTTTACGGATCGTCGCGCGCCGCACTCGTCGCCGGGTCACCTGGTCGACCGTGATCACCAGCCCGTCGACCGCCACCGACTCGCCGGTCCGCGGCACCCGTCCGAACAGCGCGAGCACGAGCCCGCCCACCGTGCTCACGTCGTCGCGGCCGAACGAATGATCCAGCTCCGCTTCGACATCGGCGACCGTGACGCCGCCTTGGACCACGAGCCCGCCGTCGGCGTTCCGCTGGATCGGCGCGATCTCCTCGGTGTCGTATTCGTCACGGATCTCACCGACGATCTGCTCCAACAGGTCCTCGAGCGTCACGATCCCGGAAGTGCCCCCGAATTCGTCCACGACCACGACCAGGTGGCCGATGCCTAACCGGAAGTCTCGGAGCTGGCGATCGAGCCGCTTCCCCTCGGGCACGAACTCGACCGTGCGAACCAGGCGGTGCCAGTCCGGGTCGTCGGGTCGCTCGGTCTTATCGGCGAGCAGGTCTTTCGCGTAGAGCACACCGACGACGTTGTCGGGGTCGCCGTCCACCACCACGAGCCGCGAGTGCTCCGCGGTCTTGAGCGTCTCGAGCATCTGCGGTTTGGACGCCGAGAGATCGATCGTGATCAGGTCCAGCCGCGGCGTCATGATCTCGGCCACGGTGATCTCGGGCAGGCTGAAAACGCCGGACAGATGGTCGCGCTCATCGATCTGATGGGGACGCGACGCGGCCGCCGCTTCGAGCCGCCGGCCGCCGCGGTCGGCCCACGCGACCAGACGGAGGAGCGGGCGGAACATCGCGACCGAGAACGTGGCGATCCGGCCGTCGAGGCTCACGAAGTCCGGCTCGTTGGCGGCCCAGAGGCGCGGCACCAGGTCGCCGACGACCCATACGATCAGGACCGCGAGCGAGAAGCGGAGCAACGCCTGCGGCACCGGCCACGCCCACCACGACAGCGCGAACCCGGCCAGAAACGCGGCGAGCACGAGGAGGGCGAGATGGATGACGTGAAGCCGGCGGACCGGCGAGAGCTCGATCGTATCATCCACGGTCGGCGGCGCCAGGAGGCGCGGCAAGCCCGCGTCTCCCTCGGCGGCCATCGCGGTGAGCGATGCCCAGATCGTGAAGACCACGGCGAGCAGGGGGGCGACGCCGAGGTGCAGTGCCGTCGTCAGCCAAGACACGCGACGTATCGCTCCTGCCTGAGCCACATGGGACCGAGGGTCCGCCGCTCACCGTCGGCGTGATCGTAGCCGAGGACGTGCAGCGTGCCGTGAACGACCAGCCGAATCAGTTCCTCGCGGACCGAGGCGCCGTGGGCCTTGGCCCCGCGCGCGGCGACTCCAGGACAGACGTAGATGTCTCCCGTTAGGCGGCGGTCGGGACCGGTCAGCCGGAAGGCGAGCACATCCGTCGGCCGGTCCGCGCCTTTCCACTCGGCGTTGAGCGCTCTCATCCGGTCCCGGCCGACGAAGGTGATCGAGAGGTCGGCCGTGCGATGCTCCCGCTCGAGCACCAGCCGGGCGGCCCGCTCCGCGCGGGCGTGACTCAGCGGGTGGCTCCGGCCCGCGACGACCACCGTGGGCGAAGCCTCATTACGGGCCGGCCGCACACCTCACCCCGCCTGGTCCTCCGCGTAGGCGCGAATGATCTCGCGAACCAGCCGGTGGCGGACCACGTCGGCATCGGTCAGGTAATAGAAGACGAGCCCCTCGATACCCGGCAGGATCCGCTCGATCTGAATCAGCCCGGAGTCTTCTCGCTTGGGCAGGTCGATCTGGGTCTTGTCGCCGGTGACGACGACCTGGCTGTTCACGCCGAGGCGAGTCAGGAACATCTTCATCTGCGCGCCGGTGGCGTTCTGGGCCTCGTCGAGAATGATGAAGGCGTCCGACAGCGTCCGCCCCCGCATGTACGCGAGCGGCGCGATCTCGATGGTCCGCGTCTCGATCGCTTTCTGCACCCGGTCGTGCGGCATCATGTCTTCGAGCGCGTCGTACAGCGGGCGGAGGTAGGGGTCCACTTTCGCCTGGAGATCGCCGGGGAGAAAGCCTAACGATTCGCCGGCCTCGACCGCGGGCCGCGCCAGGATGATCCGGCGGACCCGCTTGCGGGCCAGAGCCTCGATCGCCTTGGCGACGGCGAGGTAGGTCTTCCCCGTGCCGGCCGGCCCGATCCCGATCACGATGTCGTTCTGGGAGATTGCCTGGAGATACTCGCGCTGGCCGGCGGTCTTGGGTACGATCGCGCGGCGGAGGCCGGGGAGGAGGATCTTGGTCTCCCCGTTCCCGCCGATCACGTCCGCGACCGAGGCGCCGTCGGTGCTCAGCCGCGCGATCAGCTCGGGCGTCACGGTCTCGCCGATCCGCGCGAGATCGATCAGGCCCTGCGCCACGCCGGTCGCGCGGTCGAGCGCCTCGGTCGCCCCGCTCAACGTCATCGTGTCGCCGCGAAGCGAGACCCGCACGCCGAGCGCGCGCTCGATCACCGGTAAGTTGGCATCGTTCACGCCGGCCAGGAGAAGCGGGTCGGCGCCCTCAGTGCTCAATCGTTGCGTTGATTCGTCAGCCAGAACGCCTCCAGAGGACTAGGGAATCGGGAATAGGGAATCGGGAATAGACGTCTGACTCGGCTTCGCCCGACTCTCGTTTCCCCGGCCCCCCGCTACCCTTCGCTAGTCCCTGATCCTTAGTTCGCAATCGCTAGTAGCTATTCCTGATTTCCGATTCCCTATCTCCTAATAATCAAACCCAGCGCCACCAGATCCTCATCCTTCACCGTCGTCGGGGCCCCTTCGAAGAGCGCTCGCGCGGCGGTCGTCTTGGGAAAGGCGATCACGTCGCGGAGCGAGGTCGCGCCGGCGAGGAGCATCGCGACCCGGTCGAAGCCGATCGCGAACCCGCCCATCGGCGGCGCACCGGTCGCGAGCGCGTCGAGCAGGAAGCCGAACCGGCGCTGTTGGTCTTCTGGGCCGATGCCTAACAACCGGAACACGAGCTGCTGGAGCGCGGGATCGGTGATCCGGATCGACCCGCTGCCGAGCTCGTTGCCGTTGTAGACCGCGTCGTAGTGGAGCGCGCGGCAGCGGCCCGGATCGCTCTCCAGGAACGGCACGTCCTCCGGGTGCGGCGACGTGAACGGATGGTGGACGAAGATGTGCTGCCCAGTTGCCGGGTCGGGCTCGAAGAGCGGAAAGTCCACCACCCA